>JBASAV010000754.1:0-7195 GCA_049650785.1 Lewinella sp.
TTCAGGTGCTCAATGCGCTGAGAAACAAACTCTGCCGTACGATCTACGCCTGCGTAAAGAATGAAGAAGATTATCAAATAAACTATACTTCCGCTTTGGATAAGTCATAGCAATCTGCCGACGGGTCAGACTAATATGTCAGCTTGTTTCGCCGCGAGGGCGGAAGGGATTATTGAAAATGCGTAACCCCGGTCTTCAGCAGAGCGAGCGGTCGTGCGGGCCCAATTCAGTCCTTCAAAAATTCACCGACTCAACCCTTGCTAACACTCCGGCCGGGCCACGCTGACGTGTACGGCCAAGCCTCCCTCGGCGGTTTCCTTGTACTTCGAATGCATATGCTGGGCGGTTTCCCACATGGTCGCCACTACGGCATCAAAGTGGACAACCGCATCGCTCGCATTGCCCGCCAGGGCCAGATTGGAGGCCGTAATGGCCTTGATGGCGCCCATGGCATTGCGTTCGATGCAGGGTACCTGGACCAACCCGCCGATTGGGTCACAGGTGAGACCCAGATGATGCTCCATAGCAATCTCGGCGGCCTGTAGTACCTGCTTCGTGCTGCCACCCAGTACTTCGGTGAGCCCGGCGGCAGCCATGGCGGAGCTGACGCCCACTTCTGCCTGACAACCCCCCACGGCGGCGGAAATCGTCGCTCCCTGCTTGAAGAGGGCACCGATCTGGCCGCTGGTCAGGAAGAAGCGCAGCAGGTCGTCCTCCCGGAAGTTACCGAATAGATAGTGGTAGAGCAGGACGGCTGGAATGACCCCCGAGGCGCCGTTGGTGGGGGACGTGACCACCCGTCCCAGGGCGGCATTTTCTTCGTTCACGGCCAGTGCGAAGCAGCTGATCCACTGATTGACGGAGGCAAATTCTTTGGAGGACTTCCGGATCGCTGCCAGCCAGGCGGCCCGGTCGGGATAGGTTTTTCCGGCAAGCAACCGGCGACTGAGCGCAGCCGCGCGACGCTGAACATTCAATCCGCCCGGCAGAATGCCATCCGTGTGGCATCCCCGGTAAACGCAATTCATCATCACCTGAAAGAGTCGCTCGATCCGGGCATGAATTTCTTCGCTGGACCGAATACAGCGCTCATTTTCGTACAGTAAGCGGGTGACGCTCTTTCCCGACGCCTGCGAAAGGCGGATCATCTTGGCTCCCGAGGATACATCGTGGGTAAAGCCGTAATTGATTTCCTCTTCGAGTGATTCGCCCTCCCGTTCAATGAATCCTCCGCCCAGACTGAAGTAAGTATGCCGGATCAGTTCGCCGTTGGCCAGCAGTGCCGTCAGGGTAAGGGCATTGGGGTGGCCGGGGTGGCTGGTGGGTTGAAAGATAATATCGCGCCCGTAGTCGAACGGGACGACGGCACCGTTCACCGTAATTTGGTTTTCCGACTTTACCGTAGCTACAATGGAGGGGATATCAGCCGTCGGCATGGTTACGGGGTCGAATCCCTGGAGTCCCAGGACCACCGCGATATCGGTGCCGTGTCCGATGCCGGTCTTAGCTAAACTGCCAAAGAGTTGTACGGAAAGGCTTTCTACCTGCGCTTGCCGCAATAATTCTATAAAAGCAAGTGCCGCGCGCCAGGGCCCAAGCGTATGCGAGGAAGACGGTCCCACGCCAATCTTGTAAATATCGAATACACTGAGTCTTGACATACCATAGGGGCTAGAGCGGGCAAAAGATGAAGGTACGGGTGCGCATCAGTCGCGCCAAACGAAGGGGAAAAGGATTAGAGCGACCGCCAGTGCGATCAGGTCAACCACCACGGTGAGATAGAGCGGCTGCGTCCAGTCGTTCGTACCCAGGTCGATGGCGTACAATCCCGTATCCAATAACAGTTTAAGAAGCGGAATGACCAGCGGAAAGGATAGAATGGCCATCAGCGTACCGTTTCCCCCGGCCCGCGCGGCGATGGCGGACACGAACGTAAGGATAGTCGAGAGCCCGAATCCCCCCAACAGCAATCCCAGCCAGAAGGGTAGGGGATAGACGATCGCGTTGACGGGAGCAAACAGACTGAGCAGCGCATAGGTAATTGCTCCGATAACCCAGATGAGCAACACATTGAATATGAGCTTACTGAATAGCAGCGCCAGCGGATCGGCGATCGTATAATAGTACAGATGGCGACGCCCTCCCTCGCGTAAAAAGCTGCGGGTGGCCGCGACCATCGCCCCGAAGAATAGGACGATCCAGTACAGCGCATTGAAGATTTCCCCCTCCAGTCCGCGCCCCACCGCCAGGTACACGATAACTACCGTGGTAACGACATACAGCAAAATACTGGCCAACGCGTACTTATCGCGCCACTCAAGTTTCAACTCCCAACGCAGGAGTTTATAAATTTGCCGTACGGTCGACATAGGACGGGCCAAGATACGCGCCCGGTACCCACTATGGCGGCCCGTGTTCGTAATCTACCCGCCTGCCGCTTTCGAAAACTTACTGAATGACCATCCCGTACCGCATTTTAATGGCCGTTTTTCTGTTGGCCGGAAACATGCTGCACGCTGAATACCTAACCGTCCGTGCCCAGCGCGGCGACGGCATATATTCCCTGTTGCGACGGTACCATCTGGTGGAGTTTGGGTGCAACATTGATGAGTTTAAACGGATCAACGGCCTTTCCCACAGCAGCAATCTATTCGAAGGGCGTCGCTACCAGCTTCCGGTAGAGGTGCACCGCTACGACGGTAAAAGCATTCGATCTACGACCGGTCATGATAATTGGGACCGGGCAATTGCTATCCGGGATTATAATGAATGGATGTTGAGCGCCGATCTGCGGGAGCGTGGTTATCGGGAAGAATCGCTTGTTTACTTGCCTTACCACATCGATCACTGCTCTTCTTTTACTTCCGAAGAAGTGGTCACGGCGATCCCCGCACTGGGAGAAAATGCCGCCGTCGATGATGCCGTCGACCGGCTGAAGGACGAGCGGGCCGATCGCGACCCAATTTCCGTTCCCGAACAGGTGACGCTGGTGGCTCCCCGTACCTTTGCCATCTTTGGGAAGGAATATGCAGAAGTGCCTCTCCTGGACAGCAAGCTGGCGGGCAAGGTATTTTATATTGTCAGCGGACATGGCGGCCCCGATCCCGGCGCGGTCAGCCGGCGCGGCGGCTATCTACTGGCGGAGGACGAATACGCTTACGACGTAGCCCTGCGACTGTGCCGGAATATTCTTCAGCACGGGGGCACGGCCTACATGATCGTCCGCGATGAGGATGATGGCATCCGGGATCAGCAATTTCTGCGCCCCGATAAAGACGAAACGGTGTGGGGCGGCGCCTCCCTGCCACGCAACCAGAAAATGCGGCTGTTTCAGCGCTCCGATATCATCAACGCGCTTTATAAAGAGAATTTCGAAAAGGGGATTGTCGACCAGACCATGATCGCGATCCACGTGGACAGCCGTCACCGCGGACAGCGTATCGATTTATTCCTCTATTACCCCGAGGGGGACGTGGTCGGCCAGGTCAAAGCCGAGCGAATACAGAACGCGATCAAAACGCAGTACGAGAAGGTACGGCCCGGTCGGGGCTATGCGGGCTCCGTTTCGCCACGGGACTTGCATATGCTGCGGGAAACGATTCCGAGTGGCGTCTACGTCGAACTGGGCAATATTGCTAATACATCTGACCAGCAGCGCATCATCAATCCGCGAAACAGGCAGTTGCTGGCGGATTGGCTGTTGCTCGGCTTACTGGATTAGGTACTCCATAGGCCCCTTTGCGTCCGCAGGAATTACGGGTATCCGGATCGAAGAGAACGTCTCCCACCCAGTTCGGCGGACGAGCTCCGCAGACTGCGCTCGGCAGACGAACAGGATGGTGAAGCTACTGTCCGTGTTCCACCACCTGCAAGACCGACCGGAAGCTCACGAAATTACCCTTGTAGCGCACGTCGTGCATTTGCTGGTGGGCGTAGGCAAACTTCTCCTGGTAAATGTCGAAGGCGGGCCGGGAGCTGACCGTGAACTGCAGGGCATAGGTAATGCCATCCGACTCGTCCACGCCCAGCAACCGGCTTAGTTTATAGTCTTCGAATACACCACTTTCCATGACGTGGGGAATATAGGACTGGCGCATCCAGCTGACCCATTCCTCGTGTACCTCGTGTTCGACCTTGTTCGTGATGTTGTAAAGCAGCATGCCGCAAACTTACGGCTGCCGCTCAATCTTTGCCCCCAGTGCGCGCAGGCGGGTATCGATGTTCTGATATCCGCGGTCGATCTGGTAGATGTTGTCGATCTGGCTCGTGCCCTCGGCGGAGAGTGCCGCAATAAGCAGACTGACGCCCGCGCGAATGTCGGGACTGGTCATCCGGATGCCCCGTAGCGGTTGGCGACGGTCCATACCGATGACGGTTGCGCGGTGTGGATCGCAGAGGATCACCTGGGCACCCATGTCGATCAGCTTATCGACAAAGAACAACCGCGACTCAAACATCTTCTGGTGGAACAGGACCGATCCGCGGGCCTGGAGCGCGGTGACCAGCGCGATACTCATGAGGTCGGGCGTAAAGCCGGGCCAGGGGGCATCATAGATGGTCAGGATTCCGCCGTCGAGGAAATTCTGCACTTCGTAGTGATCCTGGGAGGGGATCCGAATATCGTCACCGTTGTACTCCAGCTTGATCCCCAGCCGCTCGAAGGTGCGGGGAATGATCCCTAGCATATCCAGGCGAACATCCTTGATGGTGATGTCACTCTTGGTGATGGCTGCCAGCCCGATGAAGCTGCCGATCTCGATCATGTCGGGAAGCATTCGGTGGGTAGTCCCCTTCAGGCTGCTCACACCCTGCACACGGAGCAGGTTGGAGCCGATGCCCTCGATCTTGGCGCCCATATGATTGAGCATGTGGGACAACTGCTGCAGGTAGGGCTCGCAGGCGGCGTTGTAGATGGTGGTTTCTCCCTTGGCGAGTACGGCGGCCATCAGGACATTGGCGGTGCCGGTCACGCTGATCTCCTCCATGTGGAGGAAGGTGCCTACGAGGCCGTCGGTCCGGAAGGCGTAGATCTTTTTCTCGTCGTCGTAGTCGAATTCGGCACCCAGGGTCTGGAGACCTAGTAGGTGGGTATCCAGGCGGCGGCGGCCGATCTTGTCGCCACCGGGTTTTGGAAGACTGGCGCGGCCGTAGCGGTTCAGTAGGGGAGCGATCAGCATGACCGAACCCCGGATGCGCTGGGCGTCACGGACGTAGTCTTCGCTAAGTACGTAGTCCAGGTTGATCTCCTTGGCGGTGACGGTGACCGTCTGGCGGTCGTGCCGTTCGACCTTGGCGCCGAGGCCCTCAATCAGATCGAGTAATTTGTTGACGTCCTCGATGTCGGGCAGGTTTTCGACCCGTACCGGCTCTGCGGTGAGCAGGGTAGCGCTGAGGATCTGTAGCGCTTCATTTTTTGCCCCCTGGGGGATGATTTCGCCGGAAAGCTGGTGGCCGCCCTCCACGATAAAGGTTCCGTTGGTATTCATACCGGCCAAGGTACTATCACTGGGGGGGAATACGGGTAAAGTCACGAGTATGGGATTATTTTCAATGAGAGTTAGATTGCGCCGGAGCGCAGGAGGAAAACATTTACAATACAGTAATGCATCCAATACCGAATCTCGTATATCTGGGGGCGGCTAATTCCAAATTTTGGATCTTGTTAGCGCGTGAAGTAGTTCCACGTAGTTGAATTCCGGGTTTAGGACCTCCGGTCCGAAAGCACCCGAGCACAGCAATTGCTTATCGCATTAAATCGCACCGGAGGTCATGCACCCCTGATTTTCCCTTCCGCCAAACAGCAACGTATTTTAGCCCCCCAGTAACCGCCCCACTATGCCATACCACCACCGAATACTATGTCTGCTTTCATGCTTATCCATCCTGGTCACCGCCTGCAATGACACGGAGGACCTTGATCGGGACCGGGCCGGTTTGCTGGTGTACAACGCCGACATTTGGGCGGGCCGCGACGAGCCTGGCGCCACTGCGCTGCTCGTCGGTAGCGACGGTACAATTAAGGCTATCGGCAGCGATACCGCGGCCTGGTCCGCTGACCTCGACGAGACGACCGAACGGCTGGACGCGGAAGGGCAATTCGTGATGCCGGGTTTCATCGAGGGGCACGCCCACTTTAGCGGATTGGGCAGTAGCCTGCGGAACCTCAATTTTCTACGTTCCCGCAGTTGGGAGGAGATCGTCGCGATGGTCGAGGAACGGGCCGAAGATACTCCCGAGGGGGTGTGGATCACCGGGCGCGGCTGGCACCAGGAAAAGTGGGATGCGCCCCACGACCACAGCATTGGTGGCTATCCATTGCACGACGCGTTGAGCGAGATCACGCCGGACCACCCGGTGGTGCTTCGCCACGCCAGCGGTCACGCGTTGTTTGCCAACGAGAAAGCTATGGAGCTTGCCGGCGTTAGCCGCGAGACGCCCGACCCCCGCGGCGGTCGCATCCTGCGCGACGAGGTGGGCGACCCCACCGGTGTCTTCGAAGAGCGAGCAATGGATTTAATCTCAGATGCTTACCAGAATTTTATCCAGAAGATGAGTCCGGTCGAGCGCAAGGACGAATGGCTGGCCGGCATCCGTGCCGCCCAGGAGGAATGCGTGCGCAACGGTATTACGAGCTTCCAGGATGCGGGCACGCGCTACCAGGAACTGGATTGGTACAAGGAGCTGGATGCGTCCGACAGTCTGCGTCTGAATTTATGGGTCATGCTTCGCCACGGCTACGAAGATATGGCCGGCAACATGGAAGGGCTGCCTCACTACGGCGACCGCTTCGAATGCTCGGCCATCAAAACCGAACTCGACGGCGCCCTGGGTAGCTACGGTGCCTGGTTGCTGGAGCCGTACTTCGATAATCCGGGATTCGTGGGTCAAAATACCACCCTGGTGGCAACGGTCGATAGCATCGCCCAGTTGGCCGACGAGCACGGGATGCAACTCTGCGTTCACGCCATCGGTGACCGCGCCAATCGCGAGACCCTCGATGTGATGGCCAAATATGTCAGCCCCACGGATGATAAGCGCTGGCGTATCGAGCACAGCCAGCACATCGATCCGGCTGATATCCCGCGCTTTGCTGAACTGGGCGTCATCGCTTCGATGCAGGGCATCCACTGTACCTCCGACGCCCTCTTTGCCGAAACCCGACTGGGAACCGAACGGGCGCGGGACGGGGCCTACC
>JBASAV010000755.1:0-3708 GCA_049650785.1 Lewinella sp.
GGGGCTAAGGGGCTAAGGGGCTAAGGGGCTAAGGGGCTAAGGGGCTAAGGAAGATATTCAAAACGAGCAAAGCCAATCCTTTACCCCTTCACCCCTTCCATCCTTTACCCCTCACCCCTTCCCAACAGCCCACTCCAAAAAATCCCCCACCACCAAACCCCAGGTTTCCGGGTCGTGGGTACCGCCTTCTACTTCTACGTAGGTCATCTCCTCTTCCGCCCGTAGTCCTTTTTCCTGAAGGAGCGCCATGAGTTGAAGGGTGTCGTCAATGCTGTCGATGACGCCGTTGTCGTTGCGGTCTTCGGTTTCGTCGGCGGTGCCGGCCATGAACCAGAAGCGATTGCTAATGGGTTTACGTTGCCGTCGCACGTTATCGTGCAGGATGCGGTTGGCGTCCGGCAATTCGGGGTCGAATTTATTACTGCGGTACCAAAGCGAGCCGCTGAAGATGCCGGCGGTCTTGAATACGTGCGGATAATGCCAGGCCGTATCGAAGGCCGAGAGGCCACCGAGGCTAAACCCGGCAATGACCCGGCGATCGGCACTGTGATAAACGTTATTGTGATCCTTGAGCCAGGGTAATAGCTCTTCGATCAGAAAATGTTGGTAGGCTTCCGCCGCCGAGCCGTTCCCGGCGTGGTCGCGCTTCCCTGCGGTACCGAACTCCCGCATCCGATTGCCGGCGTGCACACCAACGACCAGCGTAGGGGGAAGTCGCTTCTCCCGGTACATCTCTTTGAGGCGCTGACCCAGTTCCATACGGCTTAGATCCTGGCCGTCATTGAAGATCACCAGCGACAGGAGTCGCCACGGGGGCACGGCGGGCCGGTAGACCGTTACCTGGACCTCCCTTTCGAGATACCTGCTCGGCATCACGTAATCCCGGCGCAGTAAACCCTTCCGCCGGGAGAATAGACTGCCCGCAATCTGCCGTAAATAGTTGACCGGTTTCACGCTCCAAAGGTAGGCGTATTGTGGCGGTTTACTACCTTGATGCCCTCACCACCTTTTACATGTGCGAAACTTACACCGAGTTCTTCAGCCACCATCTCGGGCACAACATCAAAATGCTCACGTTCGGCACCCGTGGCTACCCGGTAGTGATTTTTCCCACCACCCTGGGCAGCTATTTTGAAGCCAAGGACCGGGGTATGATCGAAGCCGTGCGGTGGTTCGTGGAGCGGGGCTTCATCCAGGTCTTCTGCCCGGACAGTATCAACAACGCCAGCTGGTACGCCAACATTCATCCCCGTCACCGGCTGGAGCGGCACATCCAGTACGATAAGTTCCTGGCGGATGAATTCGTACCGCAGATCCGCTGGAATACCGGCATGGGACGCGTCGCCTGCGCCGGCATCAGTTTCGGCGGCTTTAGTGCCACCAACTTCGCCTTCCGCCATCCCGAGATGGTCAGCCACCTGTTCAATATGAGCGGCGCCTTCGACATCAAACCCTTCCTGCGCGGCTACTACGACGACAACGCTTACTTCAACAACCCCACCGACTTCATCGAAGGCGCCAACGACCCTAACCTATGGGATATGAAGATCGTCCTCGGTACGAGCAACTGGGACATCTGCCTGGACGCTAACCTGAAATTCAGCGAGAAACTACGCCGCAGAGGCATCAGCCACTGGCTGGACGTCCGCGGCGACATCGAGCACGACTGGCCCCTCTGGCTGGATATGTTCCCCCACTACGTGAGCCTTATTTGAATGACTGAATTAGCGAATTAGCGAGTGGCTGAACAGTCTCTCTAAATTCACTAATTCTGCAACTCAACCATTCACTACTTATTTGTGGCGACGCAGCGCAGGAAACAAGCCATTTCCCAATCTCAACGCCACCGCCCATGCCCCTACCCCAAGACCTCCTGACCAGCTACCAAACCCAATTCGCCTACTACCGCACCCTGGGCCAACGCGCCATGGACCAACTAACTTTCCAGCAACTCCGCGCCGACGACGAAACTCACTCCAACAGCATCGCCGTCATAGTAAAGCACCTCTCCGGCAACATGAAGAGTCGCTGGACGAATTTTATGACGAGCGACGGGGAAAAGTCCTGGCGCAACCGCGATCAGGAGTTCGTCGGTGATTTCACCGATCGCGAAGCCCTACAGGCGGCGTGGGACGAGGGCTGGTCGGCGCTCGAATCGGCCATCAACCGCATTCAACCCGAACAGCTAACGGAAATCGTCTACATCCGCAACGACGGACACACCGTAGCCGAGGCCATCAACCGGCAGTTAGCGCACTATAGCTATCACGTGGGACAGATCGTTTTACTGGCCAAGCAACATAGGGGCAAAGACTGGTCGTCCTTATCCATCCCCCGCGGGCAATCCGACGCCTACAACACCAGCAAATTCAATAAGAAACGTGACCGTCGGAAGTTTACCGACGAGTAAGTCGAGGAATAACCTGCCTAGCTGGTTACGGAGAAAAACTCAATCTGGACCGTATCCTCCACGGCAATGCTGAGTAAGGTGGCGGCGCGCCCCAGGTTGACGGCGATCTCGAGGTAGCCATCCGAATCAAACCGGCACAGCGCCTCCCCCTCTGGCACGTCATGGTACCCGAAGCTCAGCCCATCCAGGGGTGGCATACGCTTGACCAGTAGTTGGAACCCTCTTCCCTCCCCTACTTCCTCGAATATCTGCCGCGTGATGTTCGTGGTGACGTTGTCGAAGCGATCGATATAAACCACCGAACCACGGATGTAATTCGGGCCGATCACCGGCTGGAAGGCCAGCCGCTCGGTGTAGCGGGTGGAGGGAATACCGATCTCGTGAAAGGGCTTTCGATTAGTGAGGTGACTGACCGCCCGGGCATAAATTTCACTCAGCGGTGTTTCGGCCTTGTACCCATCCAACACGTAGGTCTGCTCGGGGATCTCCCCAAAGACGAGGGAAAAGACGCCGTTGTCCGGAGCGATGAAATAGTGCTCATCGTAGCAGGAAGCTAAAAAGCGTCCCTTGGGCTGATAATAGTCGTATACTCGTAGCAGGTGGATGCTCCCCTTGGGGAAGTGTCGCCACACCTTATTGAATACAAAGGCCGCCGTGACAATGTCATAAGGAGGAATATCGTGGCTGATATCGACTATGGACAGACCGGGCTGGGCGGAGAGCAACCGGGCCTTGAGGCGCGGAAGGTGAAAATCGGCTCGGCCAAAATCTGTAGTCAGCGTGAGTACCGGCAAGACGGGTGAGGCCACGTATTAAATGTTTGTATAAAGTAAGCGTAGCGGGCGTAAATGTTCGCTATCCGGCCAACTGTGGGTCGGCGTACTGTAAATTGAACATCATACACCCGTGCCCCGGTTATGATTCGTGGACTATTATCCATTTACACCTCCGTTATTCATATGCCCCGTTGTACCCACTACCTTTTTCTATTGCTCCTTTTCGGCGCATCTCCTGCCTTCGCCCAGATAGAGTTAGAGCAGGGGAACATCGAAGCCTTGACGGACGACATGCCGGTATGGTCGCGGCCCGGCGTGCGATTCCGAAGCCAGAGCCGCGGCCTCAGTGTCCGCTACGAAACCCAGCCGGAGTTTCACTGGGATGGCGGCAATGCCATAGGAGGCGGTGACCAGCACGTCACCCACCTCGAACAATTTACCTTCAAGTTCAAGATCCCCTTGCTCAACAAGCCCCGGGTGAAGATGCTCCTGGGCTACGAATGGGATACGGAGAAGTACTTC
>JBASAV010000756.1:0-5732 GCA_049650785.1 Lewinella sp.
TTACTGAACTCAATGGTTCATCATGGGACCTACGTCGACAAAGTAGTTGTAGGCTACCGGGGAGAGTTACCGGAGTGGCTTCCGCCCTTACGGGTCTCCAATCACGGTCTGACCTTCACCGCCTCGGATGGACTCATCGTTGAACTGGTTGAACTAAGCGGAAGCAAGCATATGGTTCATGAGAAGCCGAAGTGGTTCGATCACGTCTCCAATGTTCTGGAACCGGATGCGAGCGAGTATTTCTTCTTTGATTCGGACATCGTGATCAACAATCGCATGTCGTTCTACGGTGATTGGGTACAGGAAGGCGTAGGGGTATGTGGAGATGTGAATTTCAATTTCGACCCTAACCACCCCATCCGGAAAAAATGGGCCCGATTGGCTGAAAAGGCTGGGCACCCCATTAAGAACACAGTGAATGGCTACTATAATAGTGGCTTCCTGGCCTGGCGGCAGGAACATAAGCCGTTCATCGCTGATTGGAACACGGCGTTTTCCATACTGGCTCCGGAAAGCGGAGACATGAAACAATTCAGGGTATTTGATCGCACGGCCACCGTGCAGAGTACCAATCAAGATTCCTTCAACCTGGCCATGATGATCACGGAAGTCCCGGTGACGATGATCGGCCCCGAAGCGATGAGCTTTACTCATGGTTTGCGGCTGATGTTTCACCCGATCGGCGCGAAGCCCTGGAAGCGAAAATTTGGTCTAGATTTTATCAACGGCAGTGCACCCCGGCAAGCGGACATTCAGTTTTGGCGGTACGTCAACGGTACCATGCTCCAACCTTTGCCTGTCGCTAAAGCGAACCGGATGCTTACGTACTGCCGGGCCCTTCGTTGGATGGGTAGGTTTTACCACCGGCTATAGCCCATTGGCGATGCCCGCTTGCCCGGGCGCAACGGTCTTTTGACAACACAACTCAGTATATTGAAGCCTTCGTCAGTATTATTTCTCTGTGGATCGGTAGCGCCCGGTCGGGATGGGGTTGGCGATTACGCCCGCCGACTCGCCGGTGGTCTGCAACGATCGGGGATCAGGGTGCTACTGGTAGCCACCCATGAGGAAGAACTGAATGCCGTAACGGAAGAATCTCAGGATGAGGGGGACTTATTGGTCGCCACCATTCGACTACCCGCCTCGCTCGGAACCTCGGAGCGCCGACATTTACTCGAAGGCTGCGTCAGCGATTTTCGTCCGGACTGGATCAGTCTGCAGTATGTCCCCTATTCCTTTGCCGAGAACGGTATCCCCTGGCAGTTTGCGCTTACGCTACGCCATCTTTCAGGTTCGGCGAAGTTTGAAATCATGTTCCATGAGCTCTGGCTCCGGCACCGGGCAATTTCGGATGTTAAAGGTCGATCGATAGGTGCAGCCCAGCGATTCGTGACACTTCGAATAGCCAAAGTGCTAAGGCCAGAAGTCATTCATACGCACATTCCTATCAATCGGGATGAGCTTACCCAAAACGGTTTTGACGTTTCCCCCCTACCCCTCTTTGCCAACATCGGATACGTAGAGGGAGCCACGGCAGCGGGTACAGAAAAGGACCACTCCGCTTACCGAGTCGCGTTCTTCAGCCGCCTGGAGAGTCCACCACCCGTACAGCGCGTTTTGACAGCTATTGCTGATTGGTGCTTGATCAACGATCGCAAATTAGAAGTTGCCCTACTAGGCGGAGGCAAAGCAAAAGTGGCCAGTGCCGCGGAGGCGATTCGCGCGGCTGTACCTACCGCCACGGTATTACCGGTTGGTTATCTCTCCGCCGAAGGGGTATCGGCCTGGTTAACGACCTGTGACCTGGCCCTCACGCCCATCCCCCGCCATAGCCTGGGTAAAAGTGGTACGGTGGCCGCATTCCTGGAACATGGCCTGCCGGTCATCGCTCCCATAAGTAAAATTAACCACGATCCTTTTTTCCGCACCGATCTAAACCGTTCGGTGTTGGATAGCTTTGATCCACAAGGTGTGAAAGAAGCAAGTGCAAGTCTCACCCACGGAAAAATTGAATTGGAGAATCTGCAGCGGATCACCGCTCGTTTCATCAATGATCTGAGCCTGATCGGCTCTCCCGTTGGTAACGCTGAGGGCGTATCGTCCAATTCCCAATCTTAAGCATGGTAACTGTCTCCCATCCTACCGGAAATGCAAATGTCCGGGCCGCTCTGGACGGTCTGGAAGCTGCTGGCCTCCTAGAGTGTTTTTATACGGCAATTGCCACGTTTCCGGGAAACACCTTCGACAAACTCAGCCGTCTCGGACCATTCTCCGACTTCCGTCGCCGATCCTTTTCCCCCGAGATCGAGGTTCATACGCACCTGTTTCCCTGGTTGGAACTAGGGCGCCTGCTGGCCGCTCGTGCGGGCATCAAAAGCCTGACCAAACACGAGACGGGCCTACTGAGCGTGGATGCCATTTATCGAAATCTTGACGCCAGGGTAGCCAACCGCTTACGACGGAAACGTACCCAGGCCATCTATGCTTATGAGGACGGGGCTGCTCATTCTTTTGAGGCGGCCCGAGAGATGGGCCTATTCACTCTCTACGATTTACCCATCGGGTACTGGCGAGCATCGCGTCGACTGCTGGGACAAGTAGCCGAGGAAAATCCTGATTGGTCGATGACGATTAAGGGAATGCAAGACTCCGAGGAAAAGCTGGCCCGCAAGGATCGAGAAATCGAACTCTCCGATCATATTTTCGTAGCCAGCAGTTTTACCGCGAAAACGCTGGAAGACTACCCGGGCGATCTACCCCCTGTATCCGTTATTCCCTACGGCTATCCCGAACCCGTCCAAAATAGGACTTACGCCAACACCGATAACCGGCCCTTACGTTTACTCTTTGTGGGCGGACTATCCCAGCGCAAGGGATTGCTCGAGATGTTCCAGGCGGTCGAACCCTTTGGTGACCGCATCGAACTCACGGTGGTAGGGCGGCTACCGGAGGCGGAGTGCCTGCCACTAAATAATTATTTGCGCCGACACCGGCACATCAATAGCCTGCCCCACCATGAAATACTGGAGCTGATGCGGCAGCAGGACGTTTTACTATTCCCTTCTCACTTTGAAGGGTTTGGCCTCGTAATCACGGAGGCCATGTCACAGGGCACACCGGTCATCGCCACCGAACGGACGGCCGGCCCGGACCTGATTACACACGGAGAAGACGGGTTCATCGTTCCGGCCGGCTCCGCCGAGGCGATCTCGGAGCAACTCGAGCAGTTGCTAGTACGTCCCTGGTCGGTGGCCGAAATCGGGCGGGCGGCAACGCAAACTGCCTCTCGCCGCCCCTGGTCGACTTACGGTAACGAACTTGCAGATATGATCACACAACTGGTGACGCGCTATGCCTGATGTTGCCCTCATAAATGATTATGCCCGTGGCGCCGACCGGCTGACCCGTAAGCTGATCTATCTCTACATTTTCCTTCTCTTTTTCGAGGGAGCGTTGAGGAAGTGGTTTCTGCCCTTTCTGTCTGGGCCACTTACCATCGTCCGCGATCCGCTGATGGTTATCATCATCTTCACCTACCTCTCCGCGGGATACCGGCTACTCAACTTCTACACCATCACGCTACTATCCTTCGGATTGGCGTCGTTCGTGCTCACGTTGGGACTAGGACACCAGAACCTACTGGTTGACATTTTCGGGCTACGCACGCTGCTGCTCCATTTTTTCCTGATTTTTATCGCCGGGAACGTGCTGAACCGGAGCGACGTCGAGACGATCGGCAGATATACCGTCTACGCGCTGCCCCTGATGGCGTTGATCATTGGCCTTCAGTTCTATAGCCCACAATCGGCGTGGATCAATCGCGGTGTCGGCGGCGACATGGAAGGAGCCGGATTTAGTGGCGCGATGGGCTATATGCGGCCGTCCGGCACCTTTTCCTTCACCAATGGCTCGGTCACCTATTTTTCCCTGGCGGCTGCTTTCCTCTTTTACTTTCTGTCGGAGCCGACTAAGATCAGCCGTATCGCGCTGATTGTAGGCTTCGGTAGTGCGGTGGCCGCCATACCACTTTCGATCAGTCGAACGTACATGGTTCAATTCGCCCTGTGTGGGCTGTTTTTCATATTGATCAGCTTGCGCAGTGCCCGGGGCACCCGCAATCTGGCCATAGTACTGCTGGTATCTCCGGTCATTCTCCTGCTCCTGTCCACGCTAGAATTTTTTCAGACCGCGTTGACGGTACTGACCACGCGTTTTGAAGCCGCCAATAATGCGGAGGGGGGGCTGGACAGTAGTATTTCCGACCGTTTTCTCGGCGGCATGACCCGGGCAGTGACGGACAACGGACACTTACCCTGGCACGGCGAGGGGCTGGGAATGGGCACGCTTTTCGCATCGTCCATTATGACGGGGGGTAAGGATTTCTTGCTTGGAGAAGGTGAGTGGTCGCGTTTCGTAGGTGAGATGGGCCCTTATTTGGGTCTTGGCGCCTTGCTGTTGCGTACCATACTCAGTTTCCACCTCCTCATCGCTGGCTCCCTGGCAGCCCTGCGTGGTAATGCCCTTCCCTTCATGCTTCTAAGCTTCGGCTTCCTGAAAGTTTTGCAGGGAGGATGGAGCCAGCCGACGTCACACGGATTTTCGATGATTGCGGGCGGACTGATCATTGCCAGCCTAAATGACCGGAGCGGCCATGGAGCTTAATCTTTTTTACCGAAAGCCTTACCCCACCGCTTTTAGTATCGAACGTCTATTCGATCGTCTGGCACTCGAATTTCAGGCGCGTGGAGTAACAGTTAATAGGGTAGAACTACCTCAATACAACAACCAGCTCGGTGCTGTACGACAGAACATGAATTGGGCGGGGACGCAGGAGAAACGCTTATCGGCAAATGGATTGGCGGTGAACCATATCACCGGCGATGTGACATCCATAGTCTTCGGCCTGCGGCAACCCACCGTAATCACTTTTCACGATTGCAACCCACTACTACGTTATCCCAAATGGCACCCCCGGTACTGGTTCTATCGTTGGGTCATTTTCGAATGGCCGGCGAACCGGGCCGAAGCGGTTACGGTGATTTCGGAGAAGACCCGACAGGAAATCCTGGCGTTGACCAGCTGTAGCCCCGACAAGCTGCGCGTGATACCAAACTTTGTCGACCCGGCATTCACCTTTCAACCTAAGAAGTTCAACACGGCGTACCCTACCCTGCTGCAGGTGGGCGTTAAGGCCAACAAGAACTTGAGCCGTCTCGCGGAGGCACTTCGCGGCATTCCATGCCGCCTAGAAATCATCGGCGAACCCGGGACGGAAGATTTACGGCAGCTGCAAAGACAGCAAATTGACTTTCACTTCGCCTCCGGCCTCTCCGACGAGGAGGTACGGCAGCGATACGAGGATTGCGATGCGCTTTTATTCGTTTCTACTTACGAAGGGTTCGGCCTACCCATACTGGAGGCGCAAATGACGGGCCGACCCGTAGTTACCAGTAATATATCTCCTCACCGCGAGGTAGCAGGAACCGGTGGCGCCGAACTGGTGGACCCCGAAGACGTTTCCTCCATTCGGGCCGGCGTCTTGCGCTTGTTACAGGATGCCAAGGGTCGGGAAGATCTCATTGCACAGGGCCGCCAAAACGCTCAAACGTACCACATCGATTCGATTGCGACGCAATACCTCGATTTATACGAAACTATACTTTGAAGAAACTGAAGATTCTTTTCCCGACCGGTAGCTTTTATCCAGCGCAAACCGGCGGACCGGATAATAC
>JBASAV010000757.1:0-4030 GCA_049650785.1 Lewinella sp.
CGACGAAGGTATCCGGCACAGTATCAGCATCACCACGGATGCCTTTGCCAGTGGCAACGACACCCGGCTGATCAATCACCGGCGGTACTACTACGCGGTAATTGCTTACGCCTACAACAACTACGAGGAGTTTGACCCCTTTGATGCCGTCACACCGGGTCAACCGGTGCAGTACGTCTCTTCCACCCGGAACATCGGCGATCCGCTTACCGGGAACGATTTCTACGTGGCCATTCCCCGGCCTATCCTGGATCGGGACCTACAGGCAACATATGGCGACGGAGCGCAGGTAACGCGCCTCAGCGGAGCGGGCAACAATGGCACGTTCCTGGATCTTTCGGATACCACTCTGGCCGAAATTGAACGGGCACTCGCGGATGGTGCAAACAGCCTGCCCGAACTGACTTACGAACGGGGGGGCGGCCCCATCGATGTGTTCATTGCTAATCCCCTGGACGTTCGCGATGGAGAGTACGAGCTAACGTTCGTCGACGAGAATATGGCCGATCAGACCCTAACGGCTCCCGTCAACTGGACACTGCGCTGTCTCGGCGACTGCAACGTGCCGACCATCGTCAGTGAGCGCCCGATCGAGGTGAACAACGAACAGATCATCGGCACCTACGGCTTCTCGGTGCGGATCGGTGATGTGCCCGAACCTGGTGCGACCGGTATGGACCAAAACGGTGCCATTGGCGCATCGCTCACCTACGTGGATGAACAACAGGATCCCTGGTTAACCTTCATTCCGGACAATCTATCCATCGGTCTGGCAAGCATTGAACTGGATCAGAATGTGTTTGATTATGTGGCGACCGATGGACTGGACGACCGCTTCTACGCGCTCGACCGGGACCGTGGCCTCACCGATCTTTTTCCTGGCGTAGTTCCCTATAAGTTGATGGACTGGCTCGAGAAAGACGGTCGCGTACCCTTCATCTCACCGGTGTACCTCTCCGAGAACCGAGCCAACGATGCAGTAGCCAGCAATCAGCAATTGTCGGAGTTAAATAACGTCAACATCGTTTTCACCTCGGACAAGTCGCTGTGGAGTCGCTGCCCCGTAGTAGAAACCAGTAACTATTTCTACAACGATGCGGCCTATCGGGGCCAGCCTATCAAGACCGATAACGATCGGGGTATGTTTGATACCCGCAATGCACCTAGTGTAACGCGGGAGGCCGGCCCGGACGGACTGCCCGCCGTGGATACTCAAATCGATCGCGACTACGCCACCGGAATGGGATGGTTCCCCGGCTACGCGGTTGACGTCGAAACCGGTCAACGCCTGGAGATCTTCTGGGGGGAGAACAGTACCTACGACGGCCGTCGCCAGGGGGATGAGTACATCGCGCCAAGCAACGGCGACGATATGATCTTTAACCCTTCGAATATTACCTTTCTGAAGTCGGCGATCCCGGGGATCAGCATCTACGACTTCGTAGCGGGTGCGCAGCACTTCTTTTACGTTACGGACCAGCCATACGATGGTGGAATCCGATTATATGACCGCCTCTTCCCCCGCTCCGGTCCGGTCAATACCAGCAAGGTGCGCGCCCTGCAGGAAATCACCTGGGCGGGCTTCCCAATCGCCACTCCGGGAATGGAATACCTGTCATACGCAGATGGACTGATTCCCAACGATGCCACACTGAAGCTTCGGGTCAATAATGCTTTTCAGTACGCGGAGGGAACACCCGAGACGAATGGCTACCCGACTTATCGCTTCCGGATCAGCGGAAAACAAGCACAGACCGAGCTGAACGACAGCCTGGTAAACCGGGCACTGGATATGGTCAACATCGTGCCGAATCCCTATTACGGGTTCAGCGTGTACGAGGATAGCCAGTTCGAAACGAATGTAAAGATCACCAATCTACCCGCGCAGGCTACCGTTACGATCTACTCTCTGGACGGAAAGTTCATTCGGCAGTACAACCGGGATGAAGCGGTGACCACGCTGAGCGGAGAAAATCGTCCGGTGGGAGAACGTCAGGTTTCGCCGGCCCTGGAATGGGATCTACGCAATCAGAAGGGTATCCCCGTAGCGAGCGGCGTCTACCTCATCCATGTGGCGGCACCCGGTTTGGGCGAACGAACCATGAAGTTCTTTGGTGTTCAGCGACAATTCGATCCGTCCGGTTTATAAACTTATCCCTTCGGTCTTCTCGGCCGTAAAGCCCCTACTATGAAGAAGCTCTACCTCGTTTTTCTGGCTAGTATACTCTGGGTCGGCGTGCAGGCGGGCAACCCCGACCGGCAGGGAGAGGCAGGTGCTACGCAGCTGTTGATGAATCCCTGGGCTCCTTCCGCCGGTTTGCACACCCTGAATACGTCCTACATCAGCGGCGTCGAGGCCATGCAGCTCAATCCGGCAGGAGTAGCGCGGTTTTCCGGCACTCAGGTGATGCTCGGCTACGCCAATTATTTGCAGGGCACGGAGATATCCATGCAGGCCGCCGGCGTCACCAGTCCGATGGGAGAGAACGGTGCCATCGGGTTCAGCGTGATGAGCCTTGATTTCGGAGACATCGGCATCACTACCACCTCCCAGCCGGAAGGAACAGGCGCGCAGCTCAACCTAAGCTTCATCAATGTGGGTCTTACCTACAGCCACCGCTTCGAGAACAAAGTATCGGTGGGCATCACGCTCCGCGGGGTTAGCGAGGCCAGTAGTGACGTTAGCTCGTTTGGTTTTGCCATTGATGCCGGTGTTCAGTACGTCACCGGCGAGTACGACGAATTCAAGTTCGGATTGAGCCTGCGTAATCTCGGTAGCCGGATGTCTTATGGTGGTCAGGCCCTAGCTACCACGGCTCGAAATCCGGACCCTTCGGCGGATTACACGCTGACGCTGGACCAGCGAGCGGCCAGCGTTGAAATGCCCTCCGTGTTAAATATTGGAGCGAGCTACGACTTTCTGGGCGGAATCGAGAATCAGCGCATCACGCTAATGAGCAACTTCACCGCGAACTCCTTTAGTCGCGACCAGATAGGTGCAGGACTCGAATACGCCTTTCGCGAACAGTTTACCGCCCGCCTGGGCTACCGCACCGATCTGGATGCCGCTGACGAAAGCGAAGGCACTTTCGCCGATGAATCCCCCCTCTACGATGGCATAAGCGCCGGCGTTGGCGTAAAGGTACCCCTGCGCCGCGGCGACCTGTCCCGCAGCTTCAGCATAGACTACGCCTTCCGCAACACCCGCATCTACAACGGGACCCACAACATCGGCATCTCCCTGTCCTTCTAACCAGCAACCAGCAACCAGCAACCAGCAACCAGCTTCCCAATTTTTCCCTATATTTGTCGCATAAAACCTTTAGCTGGCGTTCCTACTTTCCCGTAGGAGCGTCACATTATTTACGGCCGTTCCGATCGGTAATTTGTTCGGACGGCATCACCAACGTCAGGCAGGTCTGTTCCGGTCCCCACGCGGGAGGGTTAAAATTGACTGCTTGATGCCGAAAATCTAACACCATGGCAGGAACACACTATCTGTCGCAAGAAGGATACGATCGCCTTCGTAAGGAATTGGAAGACTTAAAAACCAACGGAAGATCCGAGGTAGCTCAGGCCATTGCCGAGGCCCGCGAGAAGGGAGACCTGTCTGAGAATGCGGAATACGACGCCGCAAAGGATGCCCAGGGCTTGCTCGAGATGAAGATCAACGAGCTGGAGAAGGTAATGGCCAATGCCCGCGTGCTTGACTCGAGCCAGTTGGACACCAGTAAGGTGACCGTCATGAGCAAGGTGACCATCGAGAACGTCAAGAATAAAGCTTCTCTGATCTATCAGCTCGTAGCCGAAAGCGAAGCCAACCTGAAGGACAAGAAGATCTCGGTGAATAGCCCGATGGGGCAGGGGCTACTGGGCAAGGCGGTCGGTGACGTCGCCGAAGTGAAGACCCCCAATGGCGTCATTCAGTTTAAGATCAAAAACATCACCCTCTGATGGCTTCCATCTTCACTCGCATCATCGACCGGGAGGTTCCCGGTCACATCGTGGCGGAAAATGAGGAGTTCATCGC
>JBASAV010000758.1:0-3440 GCA_049650785.1 Lewinella sp.
AGGTAAGTGAGGTAGATCGCCCCAATGCCCAGCAGCACCAGACCGATCGGCGTGATGGTAAACATGTTGAAGCCTTCCAGTCCGTGGGTGATCGCCACCCCACTAACCAGAATATTGGTGGATGTACCGATGAGGGTGCAGATACCGCCGAAGATGCTCGCGAACGAAAGGGGGATCAGCAGTTTGGACGCCTTTATCTTAGCGGTGGAGGCGATACGGGTTACCACCGGGATGAAGACCGCCACCACCGGCGTGTTATTGATGAAGGCGGAACTGAAAGCCACCGTCATAATCATCAGAAACATGGCCTTCTTGGGGCGCCGCCGAAAGCGGGCCGACATGGAGCCGGCCACCTGCTGCAGCGCTCCGGTCTTCAGGAGGGCAGCGGAAAGGACGAACATGAAGGCTACCGTGAGAGTCGCATCGTTGCTGAATCCGGCCAGCCCCTCCTGCGGCGTGATCACCCCACCGACTACCAGCGCCACTATGATGAGCATGGCAATGAGGTCAACGGTAAGCCACTCGGTTACGAACAGAATCACCGCCCCGAGGGCTACCAGTAATGTGACTACGGCCGGAGTGAGCATACGAAGCCGCTAAGATAGACCAAACAAGCGCTTAGAACTGCTGATAGATGTTCTTGAGGTCGGCGTTCGTTTCGGCGGCTTTGATCGCTTCCAGGCTGGTACCCATTTCCATGATCAGTTTGTTCAGGTCGCCGGCTTCATCCATCGAGTCTACTTCTTCCGACAGGGTGTTGCGCAGATCGCTGATGGCCTTGGTGGCGGCCAGACGGCGCCAGGGGCTCTGCGATTGATTTAGCGCGATCTCCTTCAGGCGGGCCACTCCGGCGGTCTGCTCGGCGGACTGCCCCTGAGCCAGCAGGCTCTGGTAGGCGGTGTACAGGTCGATGGCCTGGTAGTTGTCGGAATTTTCGAGGCGTCCCTCAATGTAGGGAAGCTTGCTCAGATCACCCGATTCGCTGTAAATAGTAGCCAGCGTAGCACTGATATCCTGATTATCAATTTCTTCCAACGCGCCGGCGGTTTCCGCTACACCCTCCGGGTCAGCGATCACGAGCGCCTGCAAACCAGCGGCAACTACGGAGTAGGCCTCCGCGTCCAGTGCCTCGCGGGCGATCGATGCCAACTCGTCGTCTTCCACCTGGGTGAGTAAGCTCAGTGCTACGGCGCGCACCTGGGTGCGCTCGTCAGTGCGGGCGATCTCGCGGATCACCGTCAGCTGCTCCTCGGTAGGGTCCTCCAGACTCTGCAGCGCTACACCGCGGATGGCATAGAACGAATCCTGCAGAGCGGCGGTCACGATCTCCTCCTGTAGCTCGGCCTGGCCGCTCATGCCGGAGAGTTGTCCTACGGCCACGTAGCGATCCAGGAAGGCGGGGGCACTCCGGTACTGGGCAGCCAGTTCTTCGGGAGATTTTTGGTAGTCCATCTCGGCCAGCAATTGATGCTGGGGGTCGAAAACGACAACCTCCGGCTCCGTATCCGCGGGCAACGTAAAGGTCTGGTCGCGCATATCGACGACAATACGGTGGCGCTCGGCGGCCCCGTTGGTGTAGACGTCTACGTCGACGGGGATCCGGAACACGGCCGGTACGTTGTTGTCGGTATCCTGCAGTTGCTCCACGTGCAGTGAAACGCTACCGTCGGTGTAGTCCGATGTGATGCGCATGCGCGGGTGGCCCGCCTTCAGGAACCACTGATCGAAGAACCAGCTCAGGTCCTCCCCGGTCGTGTCTTCAAAGGCGATACGTAGTTCGTCGACCTCGACGGCCGAAAATTCGTTGCGGCTCAGGTAGTTCTGCAGGCTGGCGAAGAAGGCTTTGTCGCCTACGTAGTTGCGCAGCATGTGCAGTACCGCCCCGCCCTTGTTGTAGCTGTGGGCGTCAAACATCTGCTCCTTATCGTCATAGTCGTACCAGATCAGCTCATGGGGCGGGCTGTTCTGTACGGAGCCGAAGTAACCCTGCCACTCTTCCAGCAGGTGGTAATCGGCGGCGTCCTTACCGTGCTTTTCTTCCATCCATAGATATTCGCTGTAGTTGGCGAAGCCTTCGTTCAGGGTCAGGTTCGACCAGCTCTCGCAGGTCACCAGGTCACCGAACCAGTGGTGGAACATCTCGTGGGCGACGATCTTCTCGTTCATGTCGACGTCGATCAGGTCGCGATCGGTACCGTGCATGAATTCTCCGAATATCACGGCCGTCGTATTCTCCATGGCGCCACTCACGTAGTCACGTACGGCCACCTGGCTGTACTTCGGCCAGGGATACTCCGTTCCGGTGATCTCACTGAAGAAGCTGAGCATCTCCGGGGTGTAGGGATAGATAGACTTTGCGTAGTCGGCGTACTCCGCCTCCACGTAGTAGTTAACCGGAATGCCGTTCCAGTCTTCGTCTTCCACGATCTCGAAGTCACCCACCACGAGGGCAAAGAGATAGGGGGCGTGGGGCAGGTCCATCTTCCAGTAGTCGGTCCGCTGGCCGTCACCGGCGGGCTCCGAGCTGATCAGGAGGCCGTTGGATAGGGTCTTGTACTGGTCGTCTACGGTCACGTAAAGTTCCTGGGTGGTGCGCTCGTTGGGTTTGTCGATGGTGGGGAACCAACGGCTGTTATTCTCGGTTTCGCCCTGCGTCCAGATCTGCCGGGGCTTATCACCGTCCTCGCCGCGGGGATTAATGAAAAAGAGGCCCTTATCGGACGTGATGGCTCCGCCGGCGGTGCCGCTGGCGGCCGGGGTGGCGGTGTAGTCGAGCACGATCGTGTACTCCTCTCCACGCGTGTATGCCTTATCCAGCATCACGGTCACCCGTTGCCGTTCATCGTCGTATTCGTAATCCAATTCCGTGCCATCCTCGAGAGCGATGGAACTGAAGTCGAGGTTCTTGGCGTCCAGGGTGAGCTCATCACTAGGCCGAAAGATCGGTTTCAAGCGCAGCGTGGCTTTCCCCATGACCATTTCCTGGTCCCAGTCGAAACGGACTTCCAGTTTGGTGTGCAGCAGGTCGTGTACCCGCTGGTAGGCAACCGCACGGGGGGGAAGGGTATTGGGTATTTCTTCCTGGGCGGTGCCGTCGATCTCTTCGTCGCTGATCACGCCGTTGGTAGCGGGGCTGACGGTCATCGTATCCAGATTCCGCATTTCGGTCTCCACGATCGCGGTATCCTCGGCCACGGCGGGGTTCTCCGTAGCGGGTGGCGGCGGCGTGGTACTGGTGGTGGTCTGGCGGGTGGTATTACAACTCAGGACGAGCAGCAGGACGGCCAACAGGCCGGTCAAACTCAAATTTTGCATCAACGGCTGGATTTAGCCAATTAGGACAAGGAAGGCGCGTAAAAGTTTTTTTGGGCGCCGGTGCGCAGGAAGCAGAAACAGCCCGGAGCATTCGCTCCGGGCTGTAGACTTTCAGCGATCAAGGC
>JBASAV010000759.1:0-2433 GCA_049650785.1 Lewinella sp.
GGGAGGTATGGCAGGAAATCGTAACCGTCCCCGGCGGGGGAACATCCGACGAACTGAATAGCTACTTCGCCGTGGACGGGGATCCGCATTCCGGACTCTCTTACTACCGGATCCGACAAACCGACTACGACGGCAACACCACGTATTCGGAAATAAACACCGTATGGCTGGACCGGGGAAATGAAGAAGCATTGACTGCTTATCCTAATCCATTTCACGATCAGGTTACGGTAACCATCCCGCCGGGAGACGAAACCGGGTTCATGTTATTCAACGGAATGGGTCAGGATGTACTGGATCGGATTACCGTGACCCAACTGTCCCGCACCGAATGGAACCTGGACTTCGGAGACCTGCCGAACGGCACTTACGTCATTAGCTCGTCCACCGACTCGCAGGTATTGCAAAAGCAGTAAAGGCCGAAAGAGCCAAATCTACCCGAATTTGGCTGCAAGGACAAAATTCTGGCTCACGTAGGTAAATTACTTCCAGCGAGGTTTTTCCCTTATGCCGGTGGGGCGATTTTTCTCCTTCCGTAATTTATTTTCCCAACTTCCTCCCGGCGGTGATAATTATTATCGACCCAAACGCATACGGCGTACACAGACCGTACTATTCTGCTAACCAGCCTTTTACGGATTAAATATAGCGATTTTTCCTTTTCCTGCCCCATACCTGAGCTGGTTCCTCGGCGGGGACAATTTTTTGTATGGCCTGCCGACCCTGACCCCCTGATTATTAGGGGGTTGTCGGCGCTGTTTATCGGGCGACCCAAAATTTATACCGCCTTTTTTTCGGAACCTTTTGCACGGGATTGGAGTTGTGAAACTAAACGACAACAAAACCATTAAAAGATGAAAACTATACTTCCCCTGTTTCTTGTTCTGATGCTGTTTGCCTGTGGCGAACGTCCTGCATCCACTACCATGGACGATACCGATCCGATGGAAACGGATGAAATGGAAACCACCATGCCTGACCGTCAGAACCCCGTAGACCCCATGGCCAATGAGGCCAACAGCCAAACGCTCCAGTCGACCATCTCCGCCGTAGAAGGCGCCGGTGGTGACATCACCGCCCTTCAGCCCAGCACCGCCGTATCCAACATCGATAGCTGGATCAGCGAGCTTGGTAACATGGACGGTACCGACGAAATCGTTAGCGACCTACAGGAACTCAAGACCGAACTGACCGCCGACAACATTGACGGTGGATCGGTATCTACCCTGCTTTCTTCACTTGCCGACCAAACCCGCGAACTGGGTGGTAACAACATGGGTCTGACGACTCTTGCCCGTGCCCTGGATGCCGGTGCTGAGAAGCTTAGCGGTAAATAATCCCGCCCGACTATTAACCATTAGTCACACTGTCCGGAAACGGATGGTGGCCCAACCCACGATCGTCCTTTGGATGGTCGTGGGTTTTTTTGTTTAGGCATGAGTTCGCCCGTCGGCCGACCGAGGTATGAGGCTCGTCCACCGAGGGGACTGCCTGATGGCCAAACCCGTAGCAAATTAAATCCATTCCACTACGAACGAACGATCGGCGCACCGGCAAAGGTTATGCTCTCTATTTCGATTGCTGGTCCCGTTTGCGGCGTAGCCAAATTGTCGGCAGACGAGCAAGCTCGGCGGACGACAATTCAGCTACGCCCCAATAGCCCTCAATTCCCCACCGGAGGCGGCCCTTCCGGCACCATCGGCGAGTACTCGTAATCGCCCAAATCCGCATCGAACTCGGCGCGAATATTATCGCGTAGTTCTTCGTTCGTGTACAGGTCCACCATCGTACGCGCCAGGGCTTCGGCCGCGAAGGCCATCCCCTTGTGGCCGATGCTCATACCGCCGCAGGCTACCACGGCCCAGCTATGCCAGGGCGTGCCGTTCGGGGCGGTGGTGGCCCGCATCCGGATGACCGGTACGACGTAGCTGACGTCGCCGACGTCGGTGGAGCCACCGCTGGCGATCTCCTGGGTTTCCTCCAGGGGTTCGATCTTGCTGACGAGGCCAATCTGCGGCTTATCGACCGCTTCCTGGATCCCCTTCGCAAATTCCTGCTCCTCTTCGGTGTACTCGATCGGCCCCATGGCCTCCAGGTTGCGTTGCAGCACCTCGGCGCCGGTGGTATTGACCATCACTTCGTGGATGCCGGAAACGAGTTTGATCTCATATTCCACGTTAGCCATCATAGCAGCCCCTTCGGCGATGCGCTCGATCTGTTCCCAGACCGGGCGGACGCCGTCGAAATTGGCATCGCGGACCCGTGTCCAGATGCGCGCGTAATCCGGCACAACGTTGACTACCTCGCCGGCGACCTCGATGTCGTAATGGATGCGAACGCTCGGCTTTACATGCTCCCGGTAGTAGTTGATCCCGGTGGTGTATAGCTCTAGCCCATCGGAGGCGTCGCGGCCGTTCCAGGGATCCCCGGCGG
>JBASAV010000760.1:0-5068 GCA_049650785.1 Lewinella sp.
AGATAAAACAGTTCGGTCCAACTCAGCGAATCGCTGTCTGGATTATAGTAGTAATCCTTAATCATAATAACACCCGGCTCAATGATGTCTACACCATCCAGCTCGCCCGGTGAATTTGGTCCGTAATGAAGTTCAATGGTGCCGCTTTTTTCGTACAACCAGATCTGGAAATTGGTATACGCTGCAGAGGCGTCATTATCGCTTATATCGTCTCTGTAGCCCGCATTTTCCCATTCGATAATACCGATCCTGGCGGGCGCATCACCCGTCAGGTGATAGGTGATGGGCGATTGAGAATCGCCGTCGTTCACCGATCCTCGGTCTGCTAGGCTGGAAGTGCTAGCGACCAACGCGTCGCAATTGATAATACCATCGCTCCGCTCAGGGGAGGTGTATAGATCGGTGTGGAAATAATAAAGCGTGTCAATCGGCCTTCCAAAAAGTGAAAAGGTAAAGCCTAAGGGAATATCGATCTCCAAATCAACGTCCCGTCCCCAGTTCGACGTTCCCGTCAGCGCCAGGCCGCCATCCAGGTCGATATAGGTTTCGCTGTCAACCGAAAAGGTGTAGCTCTGCGATCCTATCTGACCGGACAACCAGAGCAGTAACCATAAAGGAGTAAAAAGCTTATACATAGTGTTTCAATTAAAGTGATATACGCTCCGCCGGGTAGATTGGGGTGATGGCGGGATGTGCATTGATCTGGCGGCCACGGGAAGGTGACCCGCTGTGCGAAGAATTATTTTCTGTTATCAATACGCTACGGTAAACCGTCATTTTCGGCACACCAACCACCCGACTGGGCGGGCCAACAAATAGACGCTGATTCCACCAGGGCCCGCCGTACTTTACCCAGGCTATCATCTCGGCTATGCAGGTTTTGAAATTACTTTTTGTAGTTGCCGTTGCCGTATGCATAGCGTCCTGTGGGGGTGGGGCATCCCATGATAAAACGGCCACGGGGGCGCAGCATATCCTGGCGGATAGCCTCGCTGATCTACGCGCGGCTTATGCGGACCTGCGCTTGCCGGAGGCCCTGGCGCGTGCCCGTCGGTTGCGGACTAAGATGGAGGGACGCGGAGACGTGCCGGACGACCTCAAGGTTGAAGCTTACCAATATCTGGCTATGCTGCACTTCGATCATGGCAGATATACCGATTCGATCGGCATCTTCGTGGAAAAGGCCAACGGCGCCATGCCCAACGATGCGGGCATTGAATTAGCATCGCGGCAATTGCTGTGTGAAGCCTACGAAGGCTATCACGACTGGGCATGGCTACAGATGGATATGCAGGCGTCACTGGGCCAGTCCCTGCTTCGCCAGGACGGACGGACGGAAACCGAGCTCTTTGGATTGCTGCTTCTCGTCCAGGCACAGGCCAGGAAGCAACACGGCCACGTTTTAGCAGACGGAAGTCGGGAACAGCAACTGGCGTGGAAGACCAGCGGGACCCTCTTCGCTGATGCCGTTCGCTTATTCGCTCGATTGCATTCACCCCGCGAAGACTTAGCCAGATTGGAGGAAGTCATCCTATGGACCCGCTTCCCCGAACGCGACGTTCACCTGAGAAAGATGATCCGGGCCGTTACGCCCGAAATTTACCGCGACCGATTACTGGGCTATTGGCACATGCAACGGGGTAACCAGGACAGCGCCGTCGAATATTACCGGAGAGTAGTAGCGAATCCGGACCAATTTGATAGCGGCTTTTTTTCGGAAGCCTACTACATGATTAAAATGGCGGCCCTGGCCAACCACCGCTACGAAGAAGCCTTGCTCTGTAGTCGCCGGGATATGATCCTGGCGGGTTGTTGTCCGCCTGAAGATGCTACAGGGGTCGACGATTGTTTTGATCGTCCGGTATGCGGCACCTACCTGGCGGCCCAGGCGAAGATCTACCTGGAATGGTACACTACTTTTGGCCGGTCGGAGCATCTGCAGCAGGCTCTGCGCCTGGCAATGGACGCCGTGTCCGGCTACGAAAGTCTACTCCGCGACGGCGTAGAGGAAGCCAAACTGAATCAGATGCTCGTCATGGGAAGGCGGATCATCGAAGTGGCCCAGGAAAGTGCCTTCACCATGTTCAGCAGGGATACCTGCCGCGAAGATTTGAGCTTGCTCCTCCACAGTATGGAATCCGGGAAAGCACTCCTGTTGTACGAGGCGGTGAGGGACGCCGTCACCCACAATACGGACGATATAAAGCGGTCGCTGGAAGCCGATATCAATCTGCTTAAAGCTACGTACAGCCGTCAATACCACATTACCCGCGACGAACTGGTGCACTTCGCCGCCATCAATCAACAACTTCGCCGGACCATCGCCGACCCCGGTCACCGGCAAAAGTTTTCGATCGACACCACGGACGTAACCGTCGATCGGATATCCGAGGTGCAGGCCGAGCTATCGGACCGGCAGGCTTTCATTGAATTTGCGGAGGTGCCCCGCCAAATTCTGGTGCTCTACATCGACCGGGATACCGCCTTCGCCTATGCCGTCAGCGACAGCATCAAACCGATGGTTGTAGCCTTCCAGCATCTGCTCCAGGGCAAGCCCGTGCTCCCGGTTGAATATGCGGCGCTGGGCTATGGCGTTTTTAAAGGCCTGTTGGGTCCCGTCGCGCCGCTGGTGACCCGCAGACAGGAGATGTTGATTGTACCGAGTGCGTCGCTGGATGCCCTTTCCTTTGCCGCCCTGGTCACCTCCGTTCCCGAAACGGCCGTTAGTTACACCGACTTACACTACCTGGTCGATCACTGGAGTATACGCTACATACCGAACTGGCGGACGGAACGGGCGCAAGCCGGTAGGCGCCAAGCCGTAAACCCAATGGCGTCCACCTTTGGAACGTGGACCAATCCCGACCTCTCGGGTTACCTGGGAAACCTGGCCGATAACCTGATCACCCGTTCAGCACCGGGGGGAAATCACTACCGGGACGGACAGTGCAACAGCTCCACTTTTCTAGCCAACGCTTCCCGATTTGATATTCTCCACTTATCCGTTCACGCGCAGGGGACTACCCACCGCCTCTACGATACGCACCTTCACCTCAACCAAACGGATAGCCTGAATGGCGTGACCATTGGTATTCAATCGCTGAAGGCGAGATTGGTGGTACTGGCGGCCTGTTCCACCGCCCGGGGGTTCGCCCGGCCCGGGGAGGGGACATTCAGTTTAACGCGGAGTTTTCACCTGGCCGGTGTCCCGGAAGTGGTCGCCTCCCAGTATAATATCCCGGCCTTGGCCACCGCCGAAATTCTTCGCGTGTTCTACGCTTCGCTCTGGCGGGGCACCGATACGGCCCAGTCCCTCGCGGAGGCGCAGCGCGCCTGTCGCTACGGTAAACTTACCCAACGCTGGACCTGGCCCGGATACTGGGGCGGGTTAGTTCTCACTTAGGTCCCGCCACTGTGAAGGCATCCAGCACCGCCTTCGTGATAACTTCACTACTTAGCATAATGTCCGGGCCGTCTAGAAATACGATTTGATCCAGGGTGAAGAATGTGTCCTCCGAGTAATTAATCAGCGCCGCATGCATTTCTTCGATATCCCCCGGCGGTACCGGCGCCCACACTACACTCCGATTGGGTATCATCATACCTACGAGTAGTAGGGGTTCCGTCGAAGGAAATAGCCGGCTCATCAATTGCTCCAGTGAATCACCATCGCCGGCGTAAGCCGCCTTCCAATCCCACTCGGTGCAGAAATAGTCGGTCGAACTACGACCGATCTTTATCGGCTTGGAGCATGGCTGGCCATCGCGGTTCCAATCGGGAGCTGCAATTTTAGAGACCCCCTTGTGTCGATCCGCAGCACAGTAATGGTTCACGGTGGGTCGGTAGCCCGCGTAGGCCTCCTGCGGTGAGGTCGTACGGAGGCGGTCCAACAGCTGTACGCGCACCGTTTCATCCGCTTTGGATAGGTTTCCCGCTTGTCCGCCTTGCGCAACGTTCCAATCCGTGGGGTCTTTTAAAGATTTGACGCGCCGCATTCCTTTTGGGATCGTAAGCGTAAGGAGTTGCCCCGTAGCGAATTGTCCCGCGCCCGCCATATTAGCGTCCGACAGGGGTCCATTCTCGTCAGCAATAGTTTCCTTAAGCACGACGGCCGGTTGCCCCCCCTTCGATACTTCCTGAAAGCTCTGGCTATCCAGGTAGTTATCCAGTAGATTGAGGTTTTCCTCTATTCTAAAGACATCGTAGTTTATAGCAGGCATATGATACGGTTGATCTACTCGATTATTTGCCGGGCAACCCGGTCATGCAACACGCTACGATAGACGGCCACGGTCGGCAGCAGTTGTTTCGCCGATTGAAGGGGCGGCGGCGCGCTGGATAGAAGCCCTACATAACGGTGATGCGCTTCCGCAACATCTGCCCCTCCCGGGTAGCCAGGGTAAGGACATACATGCCGGCGGGCAGGTCAGCCACGGATATGGGGGTCTGGTGTACCCGCGGATCCAGCTTGCCGGTGGTGATCAAGGCTCCCGCGTTGTTAAACAACCGGTAATCGATGAGCCCCGGAGATAACGTCCACACCAGTCCGGATCCTATCGATACGTTGATGGTTTCGTGGGCCGGGATCGGGAACACACTAACCTGCTCGCTTAGTTGTTCGTCGTAAACGGACGTGCTCACGCCGCCGACGCTTACCAGGTTGCTGGGTTCGGAGAGGCAGAACGGACCTTTCTTACGGGCCGTGTAGAACCCGTTCCGCTGCGGCCGGTAAAAGCGGGTAGTGCTTTCTCCTTCGAAAACATCTTCGTGGTACCAGTAGAGCGGACCACTCAGATCGGCAGCCAGGGTGGTAGTGGCTTCGTTGTACTGAATGGTGGGGGCATCCGGAAGCGGCCGGGTAAGGACCTGAACGGCGGTGGGATCACTGAGGCATCCATTTGCATCCTGAGCCCGCACCGTGAAGGTAGAGATCTGCCCGTCATAGTATGGATAGACGCTGATCCGCGGGCTGCCCTGGTATTCTTGGTAGTAGCCGGAGTAATCCGTCGACCAGTAATAGTAGAAGTCACTATCCGCAACGGATAGGTCGACCAGTTCAGCCGTACAG
>JBASAV010000761.1:0-2875 GCA_049650785.1 Lewinella sp.
CGGCTATACCGTAGCCGAGAGCCGCACCGATCACGCCGCTCTCGCACAGCGGGGTGTAGCGTACCCGATCGGTCCCTAATTCTTCCACGAAGCCCGCGGTGATTTTGAACACACCACCGTACTCGGCAATGTCTTGTCCCATCAGGACGAGATCGGGGTAGGCGCGCATGGCCTCGCGCAGTCCGTCGCTGATGGCGTCCACGAAGCGGAGGTCGCGCACCTCGCCTACCTGGGAGGTGATTTGGGTGGCCGGAGCGAAAAGGTCGTTCACTTCGGTCACGGGGTCGGCCTGGATGTCCGGGAGCTCGGCGGCCTGCTGCAGGCCTTCTTCGATCTCCTTGCGAATAGTATCCTTTAGCTGTATGTCGATTTTATCGGTCAGTAAGTCTTCGCCACGCAGGTAATCGGCGAAGGTGTCGACCGGGTCCCGGGCCTGCCATTCCTCGATGAGGTCTGAAGGCACGTACTTGACGCCACTGGCCTCTTCGTGACCCCGAACGCGGAAGGTCCGGCATTCAATAAGCACGGGTTCGGGATTTTCACGCAGTTCGGTGGCCAGCCGTCGGACCGTTTCGTAGACCTCAATGATGTTATTACCGTCAATGGACAGGCTCCGCATTCCGTAGCCCACGCCCCGGTCGGCGATACTGGCGCAGGCGTATTGCTCACTGACGGGGGTAGACAGACCGTATCCATTGTTTTCCACGACGAAGATCACCGGGAGCTTCCAAACGGCGGCAATATTGAGTGCTTCGTGAAAATCGCCCTCGCTGGTGCCGCCGTCGCCGGTAAAGGCGAGGCTGACCCGGGCTTCGTCGTGGAGCTTATGCCAGAGTGCTACCCCGGCGGCCAGGGCAAGTTGGGGGCCCAGGTGGCTGATCATGCCTACGATGCGGTGCTCCTGTGAGCCGAAGTGGAAGCTGCGGTCACGGCCCTTGGTAAAGCCCGCCGCCTTCCCCTGCCACTGCGCGAATAGACGGTACAGCGGAACTTCCCGGCTTGTGAAGACCCCGAGGTTGCGGTGCATCGTAAAGATGTATTCATCCGGCTCCAGGGCAAGGGTACAGCCCACGCTGATGGCTTCCTGTCCGATCCCCGAAAACCATTTGGAGATGACGCCGCCGCGCAATTGCTTGAGCATTTTCTCTTCGATCAGTCTGGGACGGAGCAAATTGTGGTACAGCCGAAGCAGGGTCGGCGAGTCCAGCGAGTGACGTGCAAAGGACAGCGGGGCGGAAGGAGCGCTCATGGCGCCAAGGTACGGGTGCGGAGAATTACTTCCTGACGCTAATCTTATAGCTGTTAAAAGTCTGTGCGGATTTTGCCTGCGCCCGATAGACCACTACCGGCAGGGCACCGGCGGCGTAGGCGATGAATCCTACGTTCCACAGGGCTGCCGTAGCCGCCAGGCCGGCAATACCCCCAATCGCAGTAACGACCGGGTTGGGCTCAGCGGTCACCTGATTTACGTGGATAGACTTCGGCTTGTGACACGTGCCACACTTTGCGGGAAATTGCTGGCCCATTTCCAGTTCCAATTCTACCCGGTCGGTGGCGTAAGTCCTAACCGATGTGCTTGCATGGCAGAAGGAACAGACATAATACTTACGGGTAAACATAAACGATATCTATAATGTGGTAACGCGAGCTTGCGGCTGCGTAGTCCATAGGCCAGCTCCCTTAATATCCGAACAACCGCTGCCTATATGCGATAGAATAGCACACAAGTAAATTAGCTATGACCAACGTAGAAGCACAAAAAAAATTCGGCGAAGCCGTCAATACCGGAAAATTGGAAATGATCCGTGACGTAGTAGCACAGGATGCAAAAGACCACGATCCCGCCCCCGATCAGGGTCCCGGGCCCCAGGGATTCATCGACTTCTTTACTATGATGCGCACCGCCTTTCCCGACCTCAAATTAGAGGTCGATCACATGGTGACGGATGCCGACAATGTGTCCTTCGCCTACCGGGTATCCGGCACGCATAAGGGCGACTTCATGGGGGTATCGCCTACGGGAAAATCCTTCAAAGTCCGCGGCCTGCAAATCGGCCGTTTTGAAAATGGAAAGCTGAAGGAGCGGTGGGGAAGTTCCGACGAGCTAGGCATCCTCAAGCAACTGGGCGTAGAGAAGATACCGGCCTAGCGTTAAACCGGAGGCAAAGTGGAATTTGAGTGGTTTGGTCCGATTTCAGCCAGGCGATTAGTAGATTGCCTTATTGTTTCGGTGTCCTTATTCCTCAATCAGATCCGTCCGCTGCCATGCTCCATCGTATGTTGCTTTTCTTTCTCGTCTCTTTTTGTAGCCTGACCCTGGTGGGGCAGCAGAGTCCGCGGGAAACCCTGGTCAGCCTTTTCGATGCGATGCGAGCGGCCGATACGACCGGGATGGGTGCGCTATTTCACCCAGCCGCCGACCTGCACTCGGTAAGTATCGATGAGGAGGGCAAATCTCAGGTGCAAAGGGGATCGCTGGTCAATTGGATGGCCGGGATCGCCGCGGCCCAGGCGGGTGCCCTGGATGAACAACTTCACTATACCGCCCTACAAATGGATGGTGCCCTTGCTACGGCCTGGACGCCCTACACCTTTTTACGGAATGGTGAAATAAGTCACTGTGGCACCAACGCTTTTCAACTGGTGCGGGATGGACCGGAGGAAACCTGGCGTATCCTGAACATCGTGGATACCCGCCGGACGGAGGGATGTGAAATGGTGGACACGGCCGGCGCGCCGGCCCGCATCGAAACCCTGGCCACCGACTGGCACGCCGCCGCCGCTGAGGCCGATAGCGTAACTTTCTTTAATGCTATGCTCGACGATGGCATTTATATCGGAACGGACCCCGGCGAGCACTGGACCAAAGCGGAAT
>JBASAV010000762.1:0-6486 GCA_049650785.1 Lewinella sp.
GCTATGGTGACTAATCCGTCACCTACTGCCTCTTTGAGGTCGGCGTAGCGCAGGTTACCGCTTTCGTATTCCGCGAGCAGGCTGTCGTGGGCTTCCTGCCGCCCGGATGCCGCCAGCAGACTGAAGAGGTTGGCAACTCCCGGAGACATCACGCCGGATTCTTCGCCGGTATCGGTGACCGCCGAGCGGATCTGCTTCCGGATACGGGCCTCATCGGCAAAGACATCGATGTTGTGCTTATCGCCCAGGCTGGCACTCATCTTTCGGTTGGGGTCAGCCGTTGACATCACCTTCGGCACCTGCGTGTAGAGGGCCTCGGGGATAGGGAAAAATTCCTTCCCGGCAAAGTTGTTAAAGCGTTGCGCAATATCCCGGGTTAACTCGAGGTGCTGCTCCTGATCCTTGCCAACCGGGACCACCCCGGCACGGTAAATGAGTATGTCCGCGGCCTGTAAGACCGGGTAGGTCAGCAAACCGGCGGAGATGAAGTCCTCGTTCTGTGCCCCCTTGTCCTTGAACTGCGTCATGCGCGTGAGTTGGCCGTAGCTACTGAAGCAGTTGAGGATCCAGTTCAGTTCCGTGTGCTCGGGGACGAGACTCTGGATAAACAGATTTTCCACCTTGATCCCACAGGCCAGCAGATTGAAGCACAGCTCCCACGAGTTCTCCGCTAGCTTCTTGGCGGTAAAGGGCATCGTCATGGCGTGGTAATTCACGACCATGTACAGACAGTCGTACTCTTCTTGCAGCCGCTTCCAGTTCTCTACGGCACCGAAGTAGCGGCCAAAATGAAGCTTGCCGGTGGGTTGAATACCGGATAGGATGGTCTGGCGGTTGGACATGGCGCGAAGGTAACTGCTTGCCGGGATTTTGAAGTTCGCTCGGACGTGAGCAGATTGCGCCTAGCCGAATACAACCCCGAGCCCCCCTGACACATTAGCTGTAGGTTCGCCCGGGCAGGTATACCCCAACCCCATGACCAAATCCGTACTCATTCTGATTGCCCTCGCGGTGGGATTGTTCCTTCCGCAGCTGGACGCGTATACCTATACGCTGCGTCCGTTCCTGATGGTCCTGCTATTCTTTTCCTTCCTCAATATTCGTATAGACAGCAGCATCTTCAGCCGCAAACAGGTATGGATCGCCCTGCTCCTACCACCCGTCGGTCTGCTGGTTTATTATTTGGGCCAGCTCTACAATGAAGATTTGGGCCTCACGCTGTTGCTCATGGGTCTTGCCCCTACGGCGGTGATCACGCCGGTCCTGGCAGAACTCATGGGCCGTCGTGTGGGGTATATGGTCGGGGCAATCATGGTCACGCACGCCGCCTTTGCACTATGTGTTCCGCTTATGCTACCGTGGCTTCTGGGCGTCCAACTTTCCGTCGAGGCACTGAGTCGCCTGGTGGTGACCATCGGCAGCACGATCATTCTACCCTTGGTATTTGGACAACTTGTCCGCCAGTACGGAGGGGGACTCAAGCGCGGTCTTCAACGCATCGCGCCTTACGGCTTCGCCCTTTTTCTCAGCAACATTACCGTAGCCGCTGGCAGCCTGTCGCATTACCTTCAGTACGAAGGCTCTACCCCGCTGGCTTTCATCGGGGTCACTGGCCTGGCGGTCGGGGTCCTGATGGTATTCAATTTTGCGGTGGGTGGCCAGATCAGTCCTCCGGGTCACGGGGTTGAGGGTAGCCTGGCGTTCGGACGAAAAAACACCATGTTGTCGATCTGGATAGCCCTGGAGTATATCAACCCCCTCGTGGTTCTCGGCCCCATGCTCTACATCCTTCTGCAGAACATTTTCGTGGCCGGGCAAATCGTATACGTGGAGCGCGCCGATCGAAGGCGGGATCATAATTTGTCCCAGCGGAGCTGAAGTACCCCACCCCGTTCAAAAACCGTGACGTTGAGCGAATTGCCGGAGAGCCTATCGATGGTACCTAGCCATTGAAAAGCAGGACGCGCCCGATCATCAAAAAAGTCGGCGTCCAGCGTGAATTCGACGTCGTCATCCAAATCCCTGACCGCCGATATCACCCAAAAGCCATCAAATAGGGCTCCCGCTCCTGTTTCATATAGCAGGGTATTATCGGGCAGGAAGGTGACGATATCTCCCCGAAACTCGCTCGTGACATTGTCCCGGAAAAGCGCATTGTCGTCCTTGAAAGTAGCTCTGTCTATCTGCCACATACCGAGCAAGCGGTCCTCGCGACGCTCAATACGATCTTCGATCGAGCAACTGCTGATCAGGAGAAGAAGCCAAAGGGGAAAAAGACGGAGATAGCGCACGGCCGGGGCATTTAGGTCTATCCAAGATCGGCCACATTATGCGCGATTGGGTGTTCCCGTCCCGTGTTTAGCTAGAGTTTAACCTACGTGAAAAAAATTAAGATGATAATCAGGCAATCCATCCTTATGCGCGCTCCAGCTTTTGCAGACTCTCCTCGTAGCTCTTCAGCGTACGGGCCTGAATCTCAGCGGTGGCGTTGAGTACTCTGAGTTCCTCGTTTAACAGCGTTTCCCGTTTTGGGTCCTCGCGAAAGAACTTACGCTTTCGGTTGATTTCCAGAAGTTGCTGAATGGTTTGGCTGAGGGCGATCTTCGTCTTCAGATATTTGTATTTCAGGTTTTTTCTGGTGCTCATTTATTGTGCAATTTGGGCGTCGGTCAGTAAGATTACCGACGCAGAAAATAGGATTAAATTGCGTTATTCGCAAACTTTACCTACCGAATCTTCTGCATCGGCCGATGCTTCAAGGAACCCTGATTTGAGCCCTAGGGTTGTCCGGACAATGGAAATATTCATCAATTTTAACGTACCCTGACACACCTACTTAATGGGGTTCCGCGCGACCCAATCTTCCGGTGTGTGAACGAAAGACAGGACCCGTCGGAGCACCGGGTTCAGCCAGGAATAGCGGGTGACCGCCAAGACATTGTACGGCTGTGCTTCAGCACCCAGTGAGCTCTTGATTTCCAGGGCTGTACGTCCATAATCCAGTATCCTGACCGGTTGCGAAATAGCATCTTCCAGCAGATCGAATAGCATATTGTGGTACAGATGGTGACTGTGCTTGTACGGCTCCTTCAGACCGAGGTAGTGGGCGTGGAAATAATCACCACTAATGATGGCCGTGGTAAAGCCCACCAGCGTGTCCCCGTCAAAGTAGCCCCGGTAGTCTGCCCGCCCCCGTAACCAGTCAAAATAATCTACCGATAGTTCCACAAAACTGAAATCGGCTCCCTGCCTGGTTTCGCGGTGGAGATCGTAAATAAGCGCCAAGCTGGATTTAAGTTGTTCCCCCGTCAAGGGCCGCCGTTCCAGGCCCTCCCCTTTCCGACGCGCCCGGCGATAGCGGACCCGATACTTGCTCGACAGCGCAGCCATGTAATCGCCGAATTCCTGGAAGGGGTCCAGATCGAGCATCATGACCGGATCCACCGCCACGGAGCTAAATCCCCGTTCCGTCAGCAGTCCGTTAACGGCATGGCCCCGCGGCAGTAGATCTTTGATAACAAGCCCACCGGACCTTCTATCCTGCATGAGAAACCGGCCTACCGCCGCCAACAGATCTGCTACGTCCGGGGGAGACAACTGCTCCAAACCGCTGCCACCGAACGGTCCCGACGTCAGCAGCTGGCCCAGGATCAACACGTCCACGGGTAGGCTCGACAGTAACTGGCGCCACCGACGCGCTAAACCAGTATCAGACGGCTCGGTCCGGCGAATCTGATCCTTTAATCGTAATCGCAAGGATTGGACGGACAACAGTACGGGCCGGTCGTAGTCGGGGTGGCAAAGCGCTACGGCCTCGCTCTGTAGACCCTGTGCATTTTGCTGGGTGAAAGACAGAAAATCTGCGGAAAGCCAAAACGAGTCCGCCGGCTTAGGTCCCGGCCAATTCGACCAGTCCGTCGCCTGCCGGTAATCCCTTATCCGCCAACCGGGTAAGCCGGGCAGCTCCGGCCATCCTTTCCGGGGAAGGGTGCTTGGCGGACAGCAAAAGGTGGAGGAGAGTGGCATGAAACGGATTAGCGATCGGCATGATAACAGGCTAAAGCCGGAATGGATTGCGGGGAAGTGGCAGCGTGCGTTTATCTTTCGCCCTCCTAGTTTTCATTAGCATGATCAATAAAGTTCTTGTCTCGGTAGATTTCAGTAAAGGCTCGGCTGCGGCACTCCGCTACGCTGAAGCCTTCTCGGCCTCGGTCGGCATCCGCGAGATACACGTCATTCACGTCTTTACGCCGCAGACCGTAGCGGCCGGCGAGGCCATGTCCGCCGCCCCCGTCGGCGACCTGATGGACGCCCGCGAAGAAGCCCTTGGTGAGTTTCTCCGTAATCATCCCCCCCACCCGGAGGTACGACGCCGCAGCGAGCTGATGCTCGGATTTCCAGGCGACAAGATCACCGAGGAGAGCAAGGGCTACGACCTGGTCGTCCTGGGAGCCACCGGCGATAGTGATGTGCTCGAATCCGTTTTCGGGAGCATCGCCACGGAGGTCGCGCAAAAATCCCACTGCCCCGTCCTGCTCGTACCGCACGGAGCCCACTTCGACGAGTACCGCCACATTCTCTACGCGAGCAGCAGCCTGAGCCTCAGCCGCAAGGCCGTCCTCAAACTGATGGACTTCAACGATCTGTTCCGGGCCCGTATCCATTTCGTACACGTCAATAAAGACGACGGCGATAATCGCCGGGAACGCGAAAAACTCTTTGCCCCCCTATTCAATAACCCCGACCCAGAATTCGCCTTCGAGATCGTCGAGGTAAATGCCGACTCCGTCCGTAAGGGTCTGGTAGATTACCTGAAGGCCAATGCCGTCCAGTTAGCCGTAATGGTTACCGAACACCGCGGTTTCTGGGAAGGCCTTTTCCACAACAGTACGACTAAGGAGATGGTGCTCCACCCGGAGGTCCCGGTGTTGGTCTTTCATCTTAAGTAGTCTGTTAGTCTGTTAGTCTGTTAGTCTGTTAGTCGCAAGTTTCCTAGGCCGTCCAAGCTCAGGCTATCCCGGTATTATTTGGCTGGAAGCTCTACATTCATAGCAACCTTTCCCGCGAGTAACCGACCTTCTAAAAGACTAAACCCCCACTTTCTCCTCCTCATCCCGTTCCACCCGCAGGTTATCGATGATGAAGTTCTGCCGGGACGGCGTATTCTTACCCATGTAGTAGCTGAGCAGATCGTCGATGTTAGTATTGGCGGCCATCACGACGGGTTCCAGACGAATGCCCTCCCCGATAAAGTCTTTGAATTCGTTGGGAGAAATCTCGCCCAGGCCCTTAAAGCGGGTAATCTCCGCCTTACCACGCAGCTTCTCGATAGCCTCCTGCTTTTCGGATTCGCTGTAGCAGTAGTAGGTCTTCTGCTTATCCCGGACACGGAAGAGGGGGGTTTCCAGAATGTACAGGTGTCCCTTCTCCACCATATCGGGAAAGAACTGCAGGAAGAAGGTCAGTAGTAGCAGGCGGATGTGCATCCCATCGACGTCGGCGTCCGTAGCAATCACCACCCGGTTGTAACGGATCTCATCCACGTCGTCCTCGATGTTCAGGGCGTGCTGCAGCAGGTTGAACTCTTCGTTTTCGTAAACGACCTTTTTGGTCAGCCCGAAGCAATTCAGCGGCTTACCCCGTAGGGAGAAGACAGCCTGGGTCTGCACGTCACGGGCCACCGTGATCGATCCGCTCGCCGAGTCGCCCTCCGTGATGAAGATGGTCGTGGCGAGGCGCGTTTCCTCGTCTTTCGTTTTAGCATTGTCACTGAAGTGGACCCGGCAGTCACGCAATTTCTTATTGTGCAGGTTGGCCTTCTTGGCGCGCTGGTTGGCCAGTTTCTTGATACCGGCAATCTCCTTGCGTTCCCGCTCACTCTGCTTGATCCGCTTCTCCAGGGCCTGCGCGATGGTCGAATTCTTATGCAGGAAGTTGTCCAGCTGTTCCATGAGGAAGTTCCGGAGGAAGGTCTGCACGGTCGGCCCCTTCGGTCCCATGTCCGTACTGCCCAGCTTGGTTTTGGTCTGGGACTCAAACACCGGCTCTTCGACCTTGATGGCAATGGCGGCGATCACGCTGGCCAGGATATCCTTGCGGTCGTAGTTCTTGTTGTAGTGCTTCTGGATGGTTTCCACCAGGGCCTGGCGGAAAGCATTCAGGTGGGTACCGCCCTGCGTGGTGAACTGACCGTTGACGAAGCTGAAGTAATTCTCCCCGTAGGCATTACCGTGGGTCATGGCGATCTCGATATCGTCGCCCTTCAGGTGGATAATATCGTAGCGCAGCTGCTCCACGTTGGTCTTGCGTTCCAGCAGGTCGCGCAGCCCGTTCTTTGAGAGCAGCGTTTTGCCGTTGAAGTTGATCTTCAGTCCGGCGTTGAGGTAAGCGTAGTTCCAAAGCTGGTTCTCGACAAAGTCGTTACGGAAACGGTATTTTTTAAAGATGGAACTATCGGGAACGAAGCTGACGAAGGTGCCATTTTTC
>JBASAV010000763.1:0-9442 GCA_049650785.1 Lewinella sp.
GGACCCACAACCAAAACAACGCGAGGTAGTCGTCACCGAAGACCCAGCCGTGGTCGAACTTCGTAAGCAGAAAGCTCGCGAAGAGGCCGAGCGCCAGGCGGAGCAACGTCGGGTCCAACGCGAAGCGGAAGCGGAACGTCGTCGGCAACAGGCCGAAGAAGAAGCCCGTCGCCGGGAACAAGCGGAAGCCGAGCGTCGCCGCCAGGCGGAACAGGAAGCCGAACGCCGCCGGCAAGCGGAAGCAGATGCCCTGAAGGGGCAGCTCGGTGGTTCTTTCGGGCAGGGTAGAGGTAACGGCAATACCGGAACAGCCGGCAATCAAGGTGTTGATAATGGCGATCCCAATGCCGATCGACTGAGCGGAATCTCGACCGGAAGCGGTCGGGTCAGTGGCGGCCTCAGTGGCCGCGGTGTTCTGGCCAGCCCACCGGTACAGGAGAATAGTCAGGTCTCCGGCACCGTAGTCATCGAGGTCTGCGTGAATCCACGTGGAGAAATCTCGCGCGCCGATTACACCCAAAACGGTAGTAGTACGGCCGACCCGACGCTGGTAGCCGCCGCAAGGAAAAATGCACTGCGGTGGAAGTTCGCGGCAAATGAGCTTGCCCCCGCCGAGCAATGTGGCCGGATCAGCTACAACTTCAAGGTACAGTAGGTCCGCCGATCACTCCCGATCGTTGAATAAAAGTACTAGCGTAAAAGGCGCTGTCCGTATCGGATGCCGTCCCAAAATCCCTATTTGTGAAAGTTAAATATGTAATTGCCTGTCTGGTCTTCTTGTGTTGTATGGCCTGTAGCGATGACGACGAAGCGGCCACCCCGCTGAGCAACCTGGGTCGGTTTGACGGGTGGCAGATCACCACGGTAGAAAGTAATCTGGCAGAGCAGATCAGCGACGCGATATATGCCCTACCGGATTCGGTTATTGCCCAGAACGACACCACCCGCGTGGGGCTGCTAGCCGCACAGGAGGATTACATCAACCGATTGACTGGCTTGGAACCCTGCGAACAGGACGACGTGCTCTTTTTTGAGTCCGGCGTTTCCGCTTATGGTCGGACGGGAGAGCCCTGTCCGGCGACCGGTAATACCCACATTCTCACTCCCTTCCACGAAAAGAGCTATTCTTCCGATCTGGAGGTGACTCGACTTACCCTTACGGATCCGGTGAGTGGAGGCGTTTCTGAATACAACGTCGAGCGGATTTCTGCTAGCGAACTCGTGCTCAGTCAGCAACGAACCACTTCCAACGCAGGTATCATCCCGGCCTACACCTATAACATCCGGTATCGATTCACCGCTCGCTAGTTCGATACTTTCTCACTGCCGAGGGTAGCACCGATGTACTGCCGATTCAGGCGAGCAATGTGCTCTACGGAGATGGCTTTCGGGCATTCCGCTTCACAGGCCGTGATGTTCGAGCAACGGCCGAAGCCTTCCGCATCGTGCTGAGCGATCATCCGCTGGACGCGCGTGTCCGATTCAACCTTGCCCTGGGGCATCTGGGCGAGGTGGCTCACCTTCGCGCCCACGAATAGCATCGCGGAAGCATTAGGACAAGCCGCTACACAGGCACCGCAGCCAATACAGGTGGCCGCGTCGAAGGCGTGACCTGCCTGATCTTTTTCGATGGGAATGGCATTGCCGTCCTGTGCCTGGCCGGTGTCCACGCTGATGTATCCGCCCGCCTGAATGATACGGTCGAAGGAATCGCGATTAACAACTAGGTCCTTCACAACCGGGAAGGCACGGGACCGCCACGGTTCGATGGTGACGGTCTGGCCATCGTGGAAGTGACGCATGTGTAACTGACAGGCAGTAGTCTGCTGCATTGGGCCGTGGGGATAGCCATTGATCACCAGGGAACAGGTTCCACAAATACCCTCCCGGCAATCGTGCTCGAAGGCTATGGGTTCCTGCTTTTCGTTAATCAACTTTTCATTGAGCACGTCCAGCATCTCAAGAAAAGACATGTGGTCGTTGACGCCGTCAAGCGTGTAGTTGACGAATTCCCCTTTGGGATATTTGCCCCCCTGACGCCAGATCTTGAGGTTGAGAGTCATGTTTTCCACAGCGGATTATTTGTAGGATCTGGTCTTCAGTTCCACGTTTTCAAAAATCAATTCTTCCTTGTGCAGGATGGGATCGATATCATCCCATTCCCAGGCGCTAACGTAGGCGTACTCGTCGTCGCGACGAAGTGCTTCTCCGTCCTCCGACTGGTATTCCTCGCGGAAGTGTCCTCCACAGCTTTCGTTGCGGTCAAGGGCGTCCAGCATCATGAGTTCACCGAGTTCCATGAAGTCGGCTACGCGTAGTGCTTTCTCCAGCTCCGGATTGTACTCATCGACCCGGCCGGGTACGTAGACCGACGACCAGAATTCCTCCCGAAGCTCACGGATGAGTCGGCGACCCTTTTGCAGGCCTTCGGCATTACGGGCCATACCACAGTATTCCCACATGATCTTGCCGAGCTCCCGGTGGAAGGTTTCCGCAGACTTGGAACCATTGATCGACATGATCTTCTCGATCCGCTCCTTGGACTTCGCTTCCGCAGCCATGAAGGCGGGACCATCGGGGTCCACCATGGGGTTGCGGATTTCCTGTGAAAGGAAGGTGCCAATAGTGTAGGGTAGTACGAAGTACCCATCCGCTAGTCCCTGCATGAGCGCGGAAGCACCCAGGCGGTTGGCACCGTGGTCGCTGAAATTAGCTTCGCCGATGGCAAACAGGCCGGGAATGTTGGTTTGCAGGTTATAGTCTACCCAAAGGCCACCCATCGTGTAGTGCACGGCGGGATAGATCTTCATAGGCATGACGTAGGGATCCTCACCGGTGATCTTTTCGTACATCTCGAAGAGGTTACCGTACTTCTCTTCGATCACGCCTACACCCAGTTGCCGGATACGGCCCTTATCAGCATTCGGTTCGTTGAGGCTGTGCGCACGTGACTTACCGTAACGATCGATAGCGGCATCGAAATCGAGGTAGACAGCCAGGCCGGTAGGGCTGACGCCGAGACCCTCGTCGCAGGCCGTCTTAGCGGCGCGGCTGGCTACGTCGCGGGGAACCAGGTTGCCGAATGCCGGATAACGACGCTCCAAATAATAGTCCCGGTCGCCTTCCGCAATGTCGAGTCCGGTCTTCCGTCCTTCGCGGATAGCGGCGGCGTCTTCCTGGCCTTTCGGCACCCAGACCCGACCGTCGTTGCGGAGGGATTCGGACATCAGCGTGAGCTTGGACTGATATTCTCCACTAACGGGGATACAGGTGGGGTGTATCTGAGTAAAACAGGGATTGGCCATGTAAGCCCCCTGCTTTACCGCCCGCCAGGCGGCCGAGCCATTGGAATTCATGGCGTTAGTAGACAGGTAGAACACGTTGCCGTAGCCACCCGTACCTAGCACAACGGCGTGGGCGGCGTGCCGCTCGGTTTTACCGGTCAACAGATTGCGGGCGATGATACCGCGAGCCTTTCCATCCTGAATGACCAGATCGATCATTTCGTGACGGTTGAACAGCTCGACGTTGCCGAGGCTGATCTGACGGCTCAGCGACTGGTAGGCTCCCAACAACAATTGCTGGCCGGTCTGCCCCCGTGCGTAGAACGTGCGACTAACTTGTACGCCCCCGAAAGAGCGGTTGGCTAGCAGACCACCATAATCGCGGGCAAAGGGTACACCCTGCGCCACGGCCTGATCAATAATATTGACGCTGACCTCGGCGAGGCGATGAACGTTGCCTTCCCGGCTACGGTAATCCCCCCCCTTGATGGTGTCATAGAACAAACGGTAGACGCTGTCGCCGTCGTTCTGATAATTCTTCGCAGCGTTAATGCCACCCTGTGCAGCGATCGAGTGGGCGCGGCGCGGGCTATCGTGAAAAGTGAAAACTTTGACCTTGTAGCCCAACTCACCAAAGGTGGCTGCAGCGGCTCCGCCGGCCAGGCCGGTACCCACGATGATCACCTCGAGGCGGCGCTTATTGTTGGGCGCTACCAGCGGCATGGAAGAGCGATACTGCTTCCACTTGTCGGATAATTCGCCGGGGGGTACGTTAGATTGAAATGGCATAGGTTGTTTCTTCAGCTAGTTACAGCGCCCCCTGGTGCCGGAGGTACATGATGACGGGAATAACGGCAAAACCGAGGGGAACCAACACGCTGTAAGCGTATCCCACGGCCTTGATGAAGGGGGTGTATTTCTTGTGGTTCAGACCGAGCGTTTGAAAGGCAGAACGGAAGCCGTGCCAGAGGTGAAAAGCGATGAAGATCATCGCGACCACGTAAAAGATGACCATCCAAATACTTTCGTATGTAGCACTGACCAGTGCGTACAGATCTTTTGCACCGTCGTAGCCTTCCGCGCTAAACGCACTTACATTTTCGGTAAAGTGCATCTGCCCCCAGAACTGGACCATGTGAACGATGATGAAGGCCAGAATGACCATACCGAGCGAACCCATATAGATGGAGGACTTACTGGCACCGGCGGTGCGATCCACCTTTACAGCGTACCGGGTAGTTCCCCGCGCTTTGCGGTTGTAGTACCACAGCACGAGACCCTGAACGGCATGGAGGATAATAAAGGCATATAGTAGAATAGACGTCGTCTTGATGACCGGGTTATTGGTCATGAAGTAGGCGTAGGTATTGAAACTGTATCCTTCGTCGTCTACCATCACTAACTGAAGATTACCAATTAGGTGAACCACCAGGAAGGAGATGAGAAATAGGCCGGTCAGGGACATCACGATCTTTTGCCCCACACTGGAGGTAATCATTTTTTGAAACCAACCGACGTGGGAAGCTGTACGATCTGCGGTGTTTGTCGCCATACCTTAGAACTCGTTTTATGTGAGAAGCAAAGCTAATAAGTAAATCCGTAGACCGCCAGCGTGGTTGCCGTGCGATTCAAAGGCCTGTCTTATTTAGATTGATTCAAAATAAAAGGCCCTTCCGGTTATCCGGAAAGGCCTTTATTATTAATTTGTACGGGACGGCTTAGGCCGCTTCCAGTTGGGCTTCGATCTTCTGAGCGAGCGCTTCCTTGGTAGCAAAGCCTACGTGCTTGTCTACTACTTCTCCATCCTTCAGGATGAGGATAGTGGGTATATTTCGAACGCCATAACGCTGGGTCAATTCTGCGTTCTCATCAACGTCGACCTTGGCGATTAAAGCCTTGCCGTCGTAATCTTTGGATAGCTCCTCGACTACGGGGCCAATCATCTTACAGGGGCCGCACCATTCCGCCCAAAAATCTACGAGGGCGATTCCCTTCTTTTCGAGAACTTCTTCTTTGAAGTTACTGTCGGTTAGCGTGAAAGCCATATTGCTATTATTTAAATTATTCGTGCAAAACGCACGACAATTAAACGCAGGTAGGCTACGATAGTTGTATGTACAAAGCTTCTCCTCCAAGCCGTGTCCCCAAGCCAACATTCTTCTTCCCTGCGCCCCGCCGCACTTAAATGGATACTTGGCCTGGCCTCGATCAGCGTGCTGCTTCGGATCGCCCTGCCCGCCGTGGTGCTGGAATCGGGTTATAGTCGTGGCCTGTTTCCAGTAGTCCGTACAGTATGGGATCATAGCATAGCACTCCTGCCAATCCCGCTTTTCTACGTGTTCTGGGTGATGGTGATCCTGATGCTGATCCGGGAAGTCAGACGGTGGGGTAGGGTGCGCACCGCTTCGGTCGTCCGGGGTAAGCGGAGAGCTACGGTGTCCCTCGGCCTGCATCTGCTGATGTACGTATTGGCAATGGTCGTCGCGTTTCTCTGGTTGTGGGGATATAATTACGGGCGAGTGCCGGTGGAGGAGAAAATGGCTTTCGCGCTCTACGAACCACCGCTTCCCGAGCTTCGTGATCGGGTATTCACTACGGGCGCCCGACTGGGGAAACTTCGGCGGTCGATCTCTGTCGATACCGCAGCTCTGCGCGCCGATCAATTTCCTGCGGATCTCGAACTAGCCATTCGTCCGTTGGTGGCGGCTTCTCTACTTCGTCACGAGTATCCGGCACCGGGGCGTCCACGGGGTTGGGAATTAGTGCCCCGGGGCATCCTGTTACGTTTAAGCACCGCGGGCGTCTACTGGCCCTGGGCGGGGCAGGGCAATATCGATGCCGGACTGCACCCCCTCCAGAAGCCCGCCGTACTGGCGCACGAACTGGCCCATGCCTACGGCTTCGGGGACGAAGGCACCTGCTCTTTCTGGGGGTACCTGGCCGCCGCTGAAACCGAAGACGTCCTGCTGCAGTATGCCCTCGAACTGGCCTACTGGCGTCATCTGGCCGGCCAGTTGCGTTACGCGGACCCGGAGGGGTATCTGAAGTGGCGGCAAACCGAACTTGATCCGGGGATCCGCAACGATCTGGAAGCCATCTATGCAAACGGGGAGCGGTACCGGGACATCGCGCCGGCTCTGCGAGATGCTACCTACACCGCCTACTTAAAAGCCCAGGGTATACACGAGGGATTACTCAACTACGGACGAGTGGTGCGGCTAGTAGAGGGATACCGACAGCGAACTACTCCCCCCGGGTCCGAATGATCAGTTGCGTTCGACGTGCCCGGTCCAGACCATCAAATTGTGGCACGTCATCCGTTCCGTAAAATCCCTGTCCCGCCGGAATGATGCTGCCGGGATCAATTCCGAATTGGGCTAGTTGCAGGGCGACACGGACGCTTCGCGTCGTGCTGGACTGATAAGCCAGCACGGGGTCACCCTCCACACTTTCTGCGTGACCGATTATGGTAAAGGCCAAACCAGGGTAGTTGCGTAGCGTCCCACCCAGGCGACGCAGAATACGCTGCCCTTCAAGTGTTACAACGTTGTTTTTCCCGAAAGTCAGGTTACCGCCTAGCAACAGTTCAAGGGTAGTCGCGTCCGGTCGGCGAAGGACATAACCGGTATCGGTCAGTGCCAGCAAAAGTTGGCGGAGCTCATCCTGCAGTCGGTCCATCAGTATCTCGTCGGTAGCCATTGGATCGACGGGGCTGGTGCCTTGAACCTCCGTACCGGAATCATAGGTTTGGGGTTGCTCCTCCCGCATCCGGTCGAAGCTGGTAAGGCTCTCTTCGCGGGCCGACAGTTGCATAGCCCGGCGATCAATGACGGCCTCCCGTTGATCGAGTTCGGCCTGTCGGTCCAGTAATGCTTGCTGTAGATTGGCTTCGGCCCCGCCGGCATCCAGCAGGTTTCGATTCTGTTCCAGAATGGATTCGTACTGGCCGGTCAGGTCAGCGATCCGGTTATTCAGCGACCGGTTAGTGGCATTGAGTTCCTCGATCTGGCGAAGCTGTCGCCGCTGCAAGCCTCGCGCACCCTGGAGGCTGTCCGTCAGCGTCTGATATCTGACGGTAGAGGCACTATCCGCATTCTCGGCCTGACTACGGTAGTAGTCTCGCTCGGTGGTTAGCGAATCGAATTGTGTCTTCGGGACGCAAGCCGTTGCCAGCAATAAGAGGAATAGGTACGGAAGCGGGCGAGTCATGGTTCGGATTGCTTTAGCGGGGTAGTGCGATAGTAAAGCCCGGAATGGCGTAGCGTTGTTTAAGGGAGGCGGCATAATGCTGGGCGCTGTCCTGATCGGCAAAGGTGCCCAGAATGACTTTGTACGTGTAGTTTCCGTTCGAGCGCTGCTTGTGTAAGAGAATCTCATCAAAGTACCTTCCCTGCAATTCGGCGACCTTATCCATGGCGCGTTCCAGGCTCTCGAAACTGCCGACCTGAACTCCATATCGCCCTTCGCCGGGTTCTTCCAACACCACCCGGTAGAGTCCGGGACCGAAGGATTTTTTGACCGTCGGAACGGTAGGGCGAGGCGTTGGGGCCGGAGACGGGCTAACCGGTTCGGATGGCGGCGTCGCGGATGGTTGACTTGGGGGCGGCTGGCTGAGGGATTCAGATTCGGGCTGCGGGTCGGGCGCTGGTTCCCGGGGAACTGGTGCCGGGGAGGTGGTGGATACCTCAGTGGTACGAGGTGGTGGCGAATCGCGCGAAGTGAGCGCGCGCTGGTCGGGTGTAGATAATAGCTGTAGCTCGACGGGCACCGTCCGCTCCCCGAGCATCCCTAACTCCTCCGCCGCCCGCTCACTTAGTTCGACGATCCGGCCTCGTATGAAAGGGCCTTTGTCAACGATGCGGACCACGACGGAATTACCATTCGATTCGTTCGTGACCCGCACGGTACTATTTAACGGATAGGTCTTGTGTGCGGCTACGAGTTCCGTCCGGTCGTAAATCACCCCATAGGCGGTTTCGGCTCCATCGTACTCGGGAGAGTAATAGCTCGCGAGGCCATTCTGCCGATCGCCAACTAATTGGGCGTATGCCGGTAGTGCCAGTAGAATTAACCAGGTCCACAGCAAAGATGCGAGAACGGGGTGGTGAGGTGGACGGGTCATACGAAGCAATTCAGATCAGGTCTCTCAGGCGGAACTCTAAGTCATATACTCTTCCGCTCCGGTAAATGCGCATTTTAATCCGCTTACCCGGGCGACGCTGTAGCTTGCGGATTACGGATTCCAGGCTGAGCAGCGACACTGGAACGCCATTTACCGATCGGATGCGGTCGCGCACCTGAATACCGGCCTGCTCCGCCGGACTACCCGGCACCACATTGCTTACCGTGAAGCTGCGCAGGTTCTTACCACCGGCCAAAATACTCAGGCCGGAGCGATCAAAACGAAACTTTTGCTTCCACCGGCCCCCGTCGGGTCGCAAGTAAACCTTTCGGTGAACGTAATCCACTACTACCCGGAAGCGCCGTAGGATCTGATTGCCAATGATTCCTTCGCGCTGACTGACGAATTGTGCATTGATACTATCAACCTGCTGGAAGTAGGTTACCACGTTACTCATTTCCCGGTCCGCCAGAGACACTAAACGACTTCGACCCACACTGCCCTCCAGGGTGCCGCCAAGGCCGCTGGCAATGTAGGTGGGTATAGTTTGTTCGGGTAGATCAATGTGATTCGAGTCGGGGTACGTATGCATGAGAAGGCTTAGTCCCGCCCCGGTGTCCATGAGTAATTTACGCCGTGTGGGTTGTCCCGATAGGACACCCACGTCAATATAAAGGAAGGGGCGGTTACGCACGAAATCAGCCGGAATTTCCTGGTAGGATCGCGATAAACGAAATTTCGACGGATCGTGGAGGATCATGATCTGCCGGCGAAAGTCTAACTCAACTATAAAGCGCATCAAAAAGTCAGCCCCGAGGATCCCGTGAATAGTGGTGCCGGTGATGCGTTCGAAATTGAAGTAGTTTTCCTCCAGGACGAGGATCGTGCGGTTCCGGGCCAGCAGCCGGTCAGCTAGGCGCATGTTCACCCCCGTAGCCAGGTGAGCCGTAAGCATTTCATTCAGGTCCGACCCCCGAACTTCGAAGGTTCGCATATAATTGATATCCAGCAGGTCCGTCATGGTGCGGTCCAGGAG
>JBASAV010000764.1:0-30717 GCA_049650785.1 Lewinella sp.
TTGCTGAGCAGTGCGGTATTACCGGGTACCGTCCAGCTAACTCCATCGGGGGCAATTCTATTAGGACCCGATGCGCAAACGATCGGCGGATATCCGCGAGCGTTGGTGGTAGTGGACGATCTGTCGCCGGCCTTTCAACTGCGGCCCGGACAGCGCATCCGGTTTAAAGTAGATCTCTGATACTTACCCAAAGCCCGCCGATAACGCCAATCAGGCTCAATACGACGGTGATCCAGGGGTTCGTACCGAACTGGCCGTCCAGGTACAGGCCAAGGAATACGCAGACCAAGATCGAACCGATCAGCTGCGCGCCCAGGCCCATGTATTTGGTCCAGGCTCGTGCGTCATCGCCCTTAGGCTTTGACGGCGGCACCGTTGGACTTGTGCTTTTCGTGCTGCTCCTTCGTTCCGTTGGAGCTTCCGTTGTTACTGGACTTGGTATAGCCGGCGGCGGGATCCTTGTCGCCCGTAACGGTACACTGACCGTCGATGAGACAGCCGGAACCTACGGCCATTTTGCTTGCGCGGACATTACCCTTGACGCGGGCGGTGTCTTTGAGGGTCAGCAGATCGCGCACGATGATCGTTCCGGAAAAAGTTCCTTCGATCATGGCGTTCTGGCAATCGACGTCGCCGGTGATGGATCCACGTTCGCCGATGATCAGCTTGGCTTTACAGACCAGGTCACCGTCTAGTTTACCATCAATGCGAATGTCCCCGCCGGCCTGAATGTTACCCTTGATGGAGGTGTGCTCGTCGATGGTGTTGACGCCACCGGAGGGAGCGGAAGGCATGGCACCCGGTGACTTTCTGGGCGTTTCTTTCCCGTTTCCAAACATGATATAGGATTATAATTTATGAGAGAAGTAAAGAATCAGAACTGCGGGCAATATACGCCCCGGCGCTGATTACCACATATTTTATACTGCAAGGACAGCTCGAAACCACCGTTTCCATCGGTAGCAACCCGCAAATCGCTGGTATTAATATCGTAGCTAAAGCCTAAGGCAAAATTTTCGTAATCAAAGCGCGTGCTCAGGATGATCGCATCGGTGAGGACACTGCTGTCTAAGCGATTGCTGACGCGCGTCCAGACACCGACCTGGAACGACTGGCTGGCGGCATTGCGGCCGGCATCCAGGAGGAATTTGAGGTTGGTACCGGCGTTGACCTGGAAGCTGGGACCCTGGGTCATCAGGATGGCACCGGGTACGAGTCCGAAGCGACGATTGAGCATAAACTCACCGCCGGCGTGGGCCGTAAAGCGAGTGTAGAGGAGATCTTCCCCTTCGAGGTCGAAGCTTTGATTGGCGCGGTTCAGGTGGTGAAGCGCACCACCGGCGTAAAGGCTATTGTTTTCATCGAAGACCATGAACCAGAGCAGGCCGGCCGCCATATCGGAAAAGAGGAACTCATCGCGGTCAAGGGTATTCTCACCGCTGCCGAGACTCGGGTCGAAGCCACCCTCCCCATCGTGCTGTGATCCCCAACGGAGGGCCAGAAAGTCGAGGCTGCGTTGTGCGGCTCCCAGTTCGGCCCCGGCTACCAGGTAGTTTCCGTAGTCGCGGGCACCACCCAGTTTCTTGCTGTAGCTAGCACTCAGTTTACCCGTAGTGGTGGCAAAACTGGCTTCGCCGGCCCGGTCGCCCCAAAAGGTGCCACCTACACCGAAAAAGTCATTCCGACCGACGGCTATCCGCTGATCGTAGCTGACGCTGTAAGTTTGGAAAGCGTTAGCGCCCAGCACCGAAGCCCACTGGCTACGGTAATTGAGGGAGATGCGGCTATTACAGTTCATGACCCCCGTCATGGCCGGATTCAGGTTGAGGGGCGACATGTAAAACTGAGAAAAGTGGATATCCTGCGCCTGAAGGGTGAACGCACAGATTACCGCTAAGAAAAAAGTATGGACTAACTTCATATCAGTAGGGGGTGAAAAACATACAAACGCGCCTTAAGGCACAAGTTTACAAGGTAACGAACCCTAATTGCGGATTAGTCTCCCAGCATAAAAAAGACCGGTCGCGCAAGCGCAGCCGGTCCGGAAATAAACACCTAAAACCCTATTATTTTCTTTGGGACGAATACTTTCGCCCGAACGCCAGGTGATACGATGTAATCCCGCGGACATTATCGTATTTAAACGTCTAGCGCGAAAATAGGCGGAAAATCCCAATAGTAAAAGGTCAGGCAGAAAAAATGGTAGATACATTAATTACAGTTGTCCTGGCAACTATTATGTTCTCAATAGGTCTCAGCCTGCGCTATTTTGACTTTCGTAACCTCTTATCGTCGCCTCGTGTACTGCTCCTTGGCTTGTCTCTACAATTAATCGCCCTACCGGCACTTGCCTTTGCTGTGACGGGGTTGGCCGATTTGCCCCCTTCATTCAGTTTGGGATTTTTAGTTCTGGCCGCTTGTCCGGGCGGCTTATCCAGCAACTTCATCTCCTTCCTCCTGCGTGCCAACACCGCACTGGCGGTCAGTCTGACCATCTGCAACTCCACCCTATCCATGTTGACGGTGCCCTTCATCGTCAATCTGGCCCTTGATAACTTTTTCCCGGGCACCGATACGGCGGAACTGGCTCTCCTACCCACGGCCCTTCGCATCTTCCTGATCGTTCTGCTGCCTGTGGTATCCGGCATGCTGTTCCGGAAGTACAGTGCCGCCACCGCCGAGCGTCTCCTTCCGCTTTTGCGCCGAGTATCGCTGGTGCTGCTGGCGGGCGTATTCATCCTCAAGTTATTTGCTCCCGCTGATCAGGGAGGCAGCGTCCTCACCTTCGCCGAGATCGCAACTATTCTACCGGTGGCCCTGATCATCAATGTGCTAGCCCTTTCCCTGGGGCGGATCTTCGGCGACATTGCCGGTTATAGCCGGAACGATCAGCTCACCCTGGGCGTGGAGGTAGGTATTCAGAACACCAGCCTGGCATTTCTGATCGCTACCTCCTTTCTGGATAACGAACAGGCACTGAAGCCCGCGCTGGTCTACGCGATGTTTACCTTCTTTACCGCCTTGGGGTACGGTCTGCTACTGAAACCCGAGCGTTGGCCCCACCTCTGGCGGGAATTTACCGGTCGGTAAATAGCTCAATATATCCGCTGACGGGCTCCTCGGATGCTGCTATACCGTCCAACCGCCGTTCGAAGACGGTACCGACGTAGTAATAGGTTCCGGAGGGCAACGCGTCTCCCGACATGTTCTCCCCGTTCCACTGGATGGCCGGGTTTTCCGTCTCAAAGACCAATTGGCCCCAGCGGTTGAAGATCTTGAACTCCACCCGTTCGATAAAGCAGAGCCCCCGGGGAATGAACAGGTCATTGTCGCCGTCGCCGTTCGGCGTAAAGGCATTCGGCAGATCGTAGATCGGGCAGTTGGTTACGCAGACTTCGTTGCTCGGTTCGCTCTCGTTACCATTGGCGTCTACGGCCGTGATCGTATAGCAGCCCACTATTCCCGAGGCGGGCGTATGGTCGAAGCGCAGTACATCGTTGCTTTCTATGGAGGCGACGAGCGCAGGGGTAGAGGAACTATCGGAAGCGAAGTAGATCCGGTAGCTCACTACATCGTCATCCCCACAAACCTCACTGCTCGGTATCCATTCAATGATGTTGAAGAGATTGTCCTGCACCGTGCAGTCCACGCCACGATCGCAGACGCTTTCCACCATCAATTCGGGCGGACAGGGCGGTACATCATCCGTGGGCGACAGACAGAACTCCTGACTGCGATTGAGTAGTGGCGAAGGGATGTCTTCGATGTTATATGATCCGCGGGCACGTACATAGTAACAGTACTCTTCGCCGTTGGTCAATTCGGTGTCGGTGTACTCGGAATCGGTCACCGTGGTCAGGCTGTCGTACGTCGTTCCACCGGGCAACCGGCGAAAGATATCGTAAGACTCGTTGGTCCAGGGAACCAGTTCCGTCCAGTTCAGATCCACGGCGCGGTCCGTTGGACTTCCACCCAGACGCACGCTACTGGCGGGCTGCGCTTCGCCCACCGCTTCGTCTTCTCCTTCCACGAAGAGCACGCTGCGGTAGCTGTACGCATTGCCCTCGGTATCGAGGTTTTGGTCGGTGTAGCAGGTATCGACGGCCTCGTCGAAGAACTGGGTCGTAAAGGAGGTGATCTCTTCAAAGGCACCGGGTTCGGACGTCTGCCCCACTGCCCGGCTCAGAACGTAGCGGTAGGGTCCGGTATTCTGGATCGTGTCGAGGCTATTAGGATCGGGCAAGATCCAGCACACGTCGATCTCCCCCGTTGTGGCATCGGTGGCGATGACATCCACCTTGGTGAGCAACGGAATGTCACGGGCCAATTGCACGCATACCTCCTGCGAGGGGATGGACTCGATATCTTCAAAGATCAGGCCGGTGCTGGGTGTCCGCCGCGCCATAGCGGCTACGATCCGGTAACAGTACGTGCGGCCACGCTGTACATCATCGTCCTCGAAAAAGTAGCGGCCGTCGGCCAGATCGCTGATCTCGGTGTCCGTCAACTCCGTGTATCCTCTTCCGGCCAGACCGGTTTCGCACGTATCGGGGGCGAAATTATTACTTCCCTCCCGTCGCCAGACGGTGAATCCTAAGAAGTCCGGATTCTCATTCGTCTCACAGAAGTAGGGGCTCTCCCACGTGACCACGATGGTTTCGTCGTCGACGGTCGCCTGGACATCCTGCGGGGGCGGGGCTACTACCTTGATACTCACCGAACGGAGGGTGGCCAGACCCGACGGTCGGGGGGGACCATCGTCCAGGGCCCGCAATACGATGAAGTATTCCTGGTCGCTGATGTCGTTACAGGTCGTTTGCCAACGGAAGGTCCGGCGGAGGGGATCGGTCTGAAAGTCCGGCATAGTGTCTCCGATCACCGGCGTGAAGGTGGCGCGGTTTTCAGTCAGGTCGAAGGGTCGGCCGGACGCGGATAATATTACCCGCTGTTCCCCATCCGAAAGCGGGGCGGTAGCCACTACGTCGAACTCGACGAGCTCGCCCGCTACGACGCAGATCTCCTCCCGCTCGATCTCAATCTCGGGGGGATCGTTGGCGCAGTCGTCCACGAAGACCTGCATATCCCGCACCAGGGTATCCAGGGGGATCCCATTGCGGAAAGACTTGACCATGAAAGCCAGGTTGTACTCGCCGGGAATGCCGGGGGCATCCCAGGTAATTTGCCCTGTTCGTGGGTCGATCTCAAGCGACCCGGTCGCCCCATCGATCTCGTTGGGCAGCCGGTAGCTGGGAATTTCCGCGCGGGGCGCGAAGGTAGGCGTGGTGAATTCGAAAGCCAGGCTATCGCCGTCCACGTCGAAAGCCCCCGGGTTATGGGTCCAGACCGATCCGATACAGGCATTGTCAATGGGTTCCTGGCTCAGTTGCGGCGAGGTGTTGCAGCCGTTGAGGATAGGATTGACTAACGAGTAAGAGGTGAAAACACTAAATGGAATATTCACCGAACGCGACCCGATATTCCGCACGGCCGCTACCCGGTTCACGTCCTGGAAGCTCAGGACGTAGCGGCCAAAGCCAGGGTATCGGTGACACATGCGGTACTCGTTCCGCTGGATACCCGGAGCCACGTTAGAAATGATGCGGGTACGTGAGATCATTTCGATCGTGCCGTCTCCCCAGATCAGCTCGAGGCTGTCGCGGTCCACTTCCGTCTGTTCCGTTTCGGTGTAGGTAATGATAGTGGCGCAGACCCGCAACTGGTCGTTGACGCTACCACAATCTCCGAACGTTTCCACGATGATCTCCCCCGCCCGGTTGTGGGTAGCGCTAAGCACTAGGGGAAGGAGGGTCAGAAAAGCTAGTAGAATTCGCAGACGCATGGACCAGTAGGTTGTTCGGTAACGGGCTAATGGATGCCGTTATCGGAAGAAACGCATAAACCGGCAAATTGCTTGACCGAAGCTGCCGCCCCAGACCGAATTGTCTGACCGGACGCTAAGACAATAGGCTCTGCAGCTTCATCGCCAGGCCCATATCGCCCTTGATCTTGACCTTGCCGGACATCATAGCCATCATAGGATTGAGCTTGCCGGTGCGTAGTTGATCGAGGATGTCAACCGAAGTGATCACCACGGTGTCCGCTTCCTTGTCCTCGTTGGTCACCTTGGCTTGATCCTCGGTCATGTCGATGAAGATGACGCCTTCATCCAGCTGCAATTTGATACTCTTACCGAGCTTGGGTGCATCGGCCGCGGCCTTCTTTACCCCGTCGTTGAATTCCTGAAAGGTCATGATCTTTTGCTTTGGCAGCAAGGTAGGACAAATCGGGGAAGTGGCGAATTTTCGCCTGCCCTAGAGAGTTACCGCCCGTAACCGGTATAGGTTGCTGGTCAGGGCAAAGGGAACGAGCAATCGACGGTAAGGCCCTATTCGCCGCCGTAGGCTCCCTACGATTGCCTCGTTAAGCCGCTCGGATCCAAAGCGACGCTCCAGCGCAATTCGGCACCAATTCTCGGAAAGGAGAACGTAAGCGAAATCCACCGGGTCGATACCAAGCAGCACTTCCACATCCTTCGACGCCACAAGCTGCAACCCCGAAGCCTCCGTAGTGGGTAAGTGACAGTCGACACGGTATGCACTTGGCGGCACCTCGTGCTCCGCTACGCCCAGTGCGCGCAGGTACGGTTGATCTCCTTTATGACCCATTCCTTTTCCAAATAAAACAACGATCCCGCCAGGGTGATGAGGTCCATGGAGGAGCGGGACACCGGCCACTGGTTTGGTGCACACTGCAGATAGGTAATGCCCGGCGTGGGGTTCGCGCGTCGCAACATGGTCCGGCTGGAATCGACACCCACCACCTCCCGACAATACTCCCGAAGCGCCCGCGCGGAATGCCCCGTGCCGCAGCCTACGTCCAGACCGCGACGGAAACGCCGATGCCCGAGGTGCAGTTCCAGCGGGACGTCGTGCAATTCCGGTCGGTAGGCCGCGTAACAGTTTGCTTTAAAATTGTCGTACATGGTTCTCGGCTCTCAGGAAACACCTCTCCGCACAGCTACGTCTCCTCTGAAAGCTGGGCCGACAAGCGAGGAGCTTTCTCCAGTGGGTCGTACGGACACGCGTAGCTCGGCGGGCCAGCGGCATTGACCGGCGCACCGTTTAACCCACCATCACCCGCGCTTGCGTAAGCACCGCCGGGATGCCTGCCGGTTCCTTACCGCCGGCCGTAGCGAAGAAGGGCTGCCCTCCCCCGCCGCCGCGGATGTGCTTTGCGAGTTCGCGGACGATACTACCGGCATTCAGTTTGCTATCTGCCAGTCCTTTACTGATCGCCAGCGTTAGTAGCGCCTTTCCCTCGTTCTCACTGGCTAGCAAGACAAAGGCGTTCTCATTCTCACCCGTCAACTGAAAGGCCAGGTTTTTGATGGCGGCAGCGTCGGTGAGATCAACCTGCTGGGCGAGAAAATTAACACCGTTGATCAGCTCGAAGGACTTTTCCAGGTCCCCCTTCAGGTTACCGGCCTGTTCGGCCTGTAGCTTGTCGAGTTCCTTTTTGAGGCTGCGATTCTCATCCTGCAGATTTCGCACGGCACCGGATAGGTCGGATGCGCCCTTGAGTGCATCACGCACCTCCTCCAGGGCGGCCAATCGACCGTGTACGTACCGATCCGCCCCCCGGGCCGTAACGCCTTCGATACGTCGGATTCCTGCCGCTAGCGCGCTTTCGCTGGTGATCTTGAACAAACCCAGCTCGCCGGTATACTTGACGTGAGTCCCGCCGCAGAGCTCGGAACTGTAATCCGGGTCGAAGGTGATGATGCGTACGTTATCGCCGTATTTCTCGCCGAAGAGCATCATGGCGCCGCTGTTGCGCGCTTCGGCGATGGGTACGTCGCGTTGTTCCAACAGCGGAATATTCTCGCGGATCCGGGCATTCACCATCCGTTCTATTTCCCGCAGTTGATCGGTCGTCGGACGCTCGAAATGACTGAAGTCGAAGCGGAATTTGCCCGCCTGCACGTCCTGGCCCTTCTGGACAGCATGTTCGCCCAGCACCCGGTGCAGCGCGGCGTGTAGCAGGTGGGCCGCCGTGTGGTTATTGCTGATGGCCTGGCGCTCGTCGGCCGTCACCTCTGTGTATACGTCAGCTGCCGGATCGGCCGGAAGTTTGTCCACTACGTGTACCGTCAGTTCGTTCTCCTTCTGGGTGTCGATCACTTTCAGGGCCTCCTCCCCTACCCGGATCAACCCCCGGTCGCCGGCCTGGCCACCGCTTTCGCCGTAGAAGGGCGTACGATCCAGCACCAGTTGATACTGTTCCTTATCCTTCACCTTCACCGTGCGGTATTTAGTGACGCTGGCACCGGAGTCCGACAGGACGTCGTACCCGATAAATACGGAGGGTTCGTCGCTCATGACCGTCCAGTCCCCTACCTCCTTTGCCGCGTCCTTCCGGCTGCGCGCCTTTTGCTGCTGGAGTGCCCGGTTAAACCCTTCCTCATCAACATTTATCCCGCGCTCCGCCGCCATAATGCGCGTCAGGTCGATCGGGAACCCGAACGTATCGTACAGTTCGAAGGCATCCTCACCACTGATCGTCCCCGATTCACTATCCAGCGCCGCAAAACGCTGCAATCCGTTCTCCAGGGTTTGCAGGAAAGAACGCTCCTCTGATTCGATGATGCGCGCGATCTGATCCTGCTGCCGGTCCAGTTCGGGGAAGGCGTGGCCCATATCGCGGACCAGTACCGGCATGAGTTTATGCAGCATGGGTTGCTGCTGGTCGAGGAAGGAGTAGGCGTAGCGAACGGCCCGGCGGAGGATGCGCCGCACCACGTAGCCCGCTCCCCCACTGCCGGGAAGCTGCCCGTCGGCGATAGTGAAGGCAACGGCCCGCAGGTGGTCGGCGATGACGCGCATAGCCATATCCGCTTTGGCGTCCGTGGCGTAGCTGCCCCCGTAGGTTTTACCCGTCAACCGCTCGATCTCCCCGATGATGGGGGTGAAGATGTCCGTATCGTAGGTAGCATCCTTGCCCTGTAATACCATACACAGGCGTTCGAAGCCCATACCGGTATCTACGTGTCGCTCGGGAAGGTTGACCAGTGCACCGTCGGCCTTGCGGTTGAACTGGATGAAGACGTTATTCCAGATCTCGACCACGCCGCTGCCGTCTACGTTCACCAGATCCCGCCCGGGTATCCTTTTTCTTTGGGCGTCGGGGCGCAGGTCAACGTGAATTTCAGTACACGGACCGCACGGCCCCGTCTCCCCCATCTCCCAAAAGTTATCCTTTTTATTACCGTAGAGGATGCGGTCGTCGGGCAGCACGCGCTCCCAGAAGGTCTTTGCCTCATCGTCCCGGGGGATACCCTCGTCGGGAGCACCTTCGAAGACGGTTGCGTAGAGTCGGTCCGCATCGATACCGAGGCGCTCCGTGAGGAGTTCCCAGCTCCACGCGATGGCCTCGTCCTTAAAGTAGTCGCCGAAGCTCCAGTTGCCCAGCATTTCGAACATGGTGTGGTGGGTACCATCGCGGCCTACGTCGTCGAGGTCATTGTGTTTGCCGCTGACGCGCATGCACTTCTGTGTGTCCGCTACGCGTCGCTTGTCGGGGACTTTATCGCCGAGGAAATAGTCCTTGAACTGGTTCATACCGGCGTTGGTGAACAGCAGCGTCGGGTCGTTTTTGTTAACGATCGGCGCGGAGGGAACAATCTTGTGTTCCTTCTCGCGGAAAAAGTCGAGGAAAGCACGGCGGATTTCGGAAGCGGTCATGACCGCAAAGGTATCACGCGCGGGCAGATTGACCTGGCTTACGAACTAGGGAAAGTGTGCTACGGACCGGATAGTAACCGGGGTTGATGCAATGAAAGGGAACCGGGGACCGTTGAGAAAAGTATATCTTAACCTATGACTTATTTCATGTTTGGAATAATCATGGAATAAGCACCTAGGCTCACTACCTACTCCAACAGTATTTTACGACCTTTGCGAACTAAACTTTGACCCTCACCGGTCTGCAACTTAGGGGAATGCGATTTTTAAACTTTTTCAAACAGGAGCTGGCCGTCGATCTAGGTACAGCCAACACACTCATCATGCAAAACGGGGAGATCGTCATCGACGAGCCCTCCATCGTCGCTATCGACCGTAAATCCGAAGAAACCATCGCGGTGGGTCGTCGGGCGATGCAAATGCACGAAAAGACGCACGAAAACATTCAGACGGTGCGCCCGCTGAAGGATGGCGTAATCGCCGATTTTCGCGCTGCGGAGCAGATGATCAAGGGGCTGATCGACATGATCGGACGCCGCCGGGCTTTCTTCTCTCACCTGAAAATGGTTATTTGTATTCCCAGTGGCATCACCGAGGTAGAGAAGCGGGCCGTCTTCGAAAGTGCCGCCCGCGTAGACGCTAAGGAAACCTACCTGATCTATGAGCCCATGGCCGCTGCCCTGGGTATCGGTCTGGACGTGGAAGAGCCCGTCGGAAACATGATCATCGACATAGGCGGTGGAACCACGGAGATCGCCGTCATTGCCCTATCGGGTATCGTCAGCGACCAGTCCATCCGTATTGCCGGCGACGAGCTGACGGATAACATCGTCAATTACATGCGCAAGACCCACAATATCCTGATCGGTGAGCGTACGGCGGAGCAAATCAAAATTCACGTGGGCAGCGCCCTGCCCGAACTGGACGACCCTCCCGCTGATTTCAGCGTCAACGGACGTGACCTTCTGAATGGCATTCCCCGCCAGATCACGGTCACTTACCAGGAGATTGCCGGTGCGCTCGACGAGGCGGTCACCCAGATTGAAGATGCCGTTATTCGCGCGCTGGAAACCATTCCACCGGAGCTGGCCAGTGACATCTACAGCACGGGGCTTTACCTGACCGGTGGCGGTGCCCTCCTGCGCGGACTGGACCGCCGGCTAAGCAAGAAAACCCAATTGCCCGTTCACGTGGCCGAGGACCCCCTGCTGGCCGTTGTGAAAGGCACCAGCAAGGCGCTCTCCGACACCCGCCGCTACAAGTCCATCCTCGTACCGGCAAGCAGCGTGAGTTAATGGGAAGACTGCTGCGCATACTACTGACCAGTAGCGGCTTTTTCACCTTTGCCGTCCTACAACTGGTTTGCCTGTATCTGATCGTTCACCACAACGATACGCAGCGGAGGATCTGGGCGGAAACCAGATTCGTTTACGGGTCCTACCTCACCAAGCAGGTATCCGACCGCCTGGCCTTCCTGGACGTTGCCCGCGAAAATGAAATTCTGCGTCGGGAGAATGCTGCCCTGCTGAGCCGCATTCCGGGCTCCGGGTACAATATCGCGGTGGATACCAATACCGTAATGGATTCGGTGATGCAGCAGCGCTTTACCTACCTCGCCAGCCGCGTGGTTAGTAAAGCACCCTACGGACCATATAATACCCTGGTCATCGACCGCGGTGCCAACCTCGGCGTCGAACGCGGACAGGGTGTCATTGCCGACGGTGGCCTGCTGGGCATCGTCAGTGAGGTGACCCCGCGTCACGCACGGGTGATCAGCCTGTTACACCTCGATACCCGCGTCAGTGCCGGGCTGGATAACAATGCCTTCGGTACGCTCCGGTGGGACGGACACGATCCCCAGCGGGTGACCGTGACGGACATGCCGGACTACGTGCCGGTAGCTCCCAACGATACCATCTTCACCACGGGCTATTCGAACGTCTTCCCCACCGGCTTACCCATCGGTACCGTCGAAAGCAGTGAGCCGTTACCCGGCACCGGCAGTCAGAATCTAACCGTACTTCTCCTTAACGATCCCCTTCTAGCCGCTACGGGCTACGTAGTTCGCGACCTCTTTAAGGAGGAACTCGAGCGATTGAATCAGGTAAAATGAGCACTTCGGCCCTGGTAAACAGCAGCTTACGCTTCGTACTGCTCCTGCTCGTCCAGGTGTTTATCTTCAATCAGATAGCCTGGGGCTGGGGCGGACGCGATCTCCTATTCGTATTCGTATACCCCCTTTTCGTAGCCCTGCTGCCGCTGCGCATGCCGCGACCGGCCATCATCTTCCTGGGTTTTCTGCTGGGACTGTCGGTCGACTTTTTCAGCGAGACCCTGGGACTCCACGCCGGCGCCCTGACGCTGACGGCTTATTTGCGACCTTTCGTCCTGCAGTTGATACAACCACGTGACGGCTACAATATCAAGGCCAGTCCGACCATTTATGATATGAATGCCGGCTGGATGTTTCGCTATCTTGCGCTCCTGCTGGTGGCGCATCTGCTGATGTTCTTTTTGCTCCAGACGTTTTCCATTTATTTCTTCAGTGAAATCGTTCTGAAAACCGTACTTTCTCTGCCGGCCAGCCTGGTTGTCACCTTCGCCATCGTTCTGATTTTCAACCCAAAAGAATAGTTTCCGGTATGCCTAAAGATACCCTTGACGTACGCACCGTCAGTATTCGCGCGATCATGATCGCGGTACTGTTGATGCTGCTGGGTAAGGCCTTCCACCTGCAGGTTGTGAGCGATACCTGGCGCACCCGGGCCGACCGGGTGGGTAACAGCCAGATTGATCAGTACCCGGCGCGCGGGCTTATGCTGGATCGCAACGGTAAGCTGCTGACCATCAACGAGCCGATCTACCAGATTGAGCTCACATACAACCAATTCGCGGCCGAGGCAGAAACCTTCGATACAACGCGCTTTTGCCATTTGCTCGGCATTACCCAAGAATACTTCGAGGAAGCCATTCCCGATAAGTGGGGCGGAAAATTTAGCCCCTCCAAGCCCTTCACCTTCCTGGCCAACGTCTCGCCTAAGGTATACGCTACCTTTCAGGAAAATCTGTTCCAGTTTCCCGGCTTTTCGGCCACGCTACGCTCTTCGCGCAACTACCCCCATCAGGTTGCCGCTCACCTGTTAGGCTATATGGGTGAGGTGAGCCAGACCACCATCGATAAGGGAGAAGGTCGGTACAGCGGCGGAGACTACCACGGCATTTCGGGATTGGAATACCAATACGAATCGGCCCTGCGGGGTGATAAGGGACGTCGGTACGTCTACCGCGACCGGCTGGGCCGGGAGGCCGGCGAAGTGCTGGACGGGGCGCTGAACATCAACGCAACCGTGGGAACGGACCTGGTGACCACGCTCGACCTTGATCTGCAAGCTTACGGGGAAGAATTGATGGTCAACAAGATCGGCAGTATCGTAGCGCTGGAACCCGGTACCGGGGAGGTGCTGAGTATGATATCGGCGCCCACCTACGATCCGCGCTCGCTGCGCATTGGCCGTGACCGCGGCCGCTCCTTTGTAAACTTACAGCAGGATACCCTGCAGCCACTGCTCAACCGGGCTATCAACGGAAAATATCCTCCCGGCAGTCCGTTTAAAACACTGGTTGCCCTGATCGCCATGGAAACCGGCACCCTGGAGCCCGACCGGGGTATTCAGTGCTATGGTGGATTCACGAGCGGAGGCCGCGTGCTGCTTGGCTGCCATAATCACCCCTATTGCCGGTCAGTGGAGGATGCCATCGCACAGAGCTGTAACGCGTACTTCGTGACCGCCTGGCTGGAAAACATCAACCGCTACGGCAGCCTGACCCCCGAACAGGGGCTCGACGAATTCAACGATTACCTCTATCAGTTTGGATTGGGGAGTAAACTAGGTATCGATTTCCCGGGCGAGATAGCCGGGAACGTCCCTACCTCCGAATACTATACCAAACGCTTTGCGGAAGATCAGTTCTGGCGGGCTATCTGGATACGATCACTGGCGATCGGACAGGGAGAGTACGAACTGACCGCCCTGCAGACCGCCAACATGGCCGCCGCTATTGCCAATCGCGGCCACTGGTATACACCACACCTGGTCCGCGAGGTGCAGGAGGGTAACCAGGGTTCGGTACGTGCCATAGAACCCGAGCGTCACGATATCGATATCCGCCGCGAGCACTTTGAAACCGTAGTGCAGGGCATGCGCAAAACCGTCACCGAAGGCACCGCCCGCGTAGCCGATGTACCCGGTATCGAGATCTGTGGCAAAACCGGAACGATCCAAAATTCCTACGGGGACCATTCCAGCTTTGTCGCCTTTGCTCCTGCTGACGACCCCAAGATCGCAATCATGGTCTACGTGGAAAATGGTGGTTTCGGAGGCTCCGTCGCCGCTCCTATCGCCAGCCTGATGATCGAGAAATACCTGCACGGGGAGATCGCCGATAATCGGAAATGGGTCGAGCAGCGTATGCTGGAAAAAGACATGACCCTGCGCGGCGAAAGTACTATTCGGGTCAAGTAACCTCTTACAATTTTTTATTCAAGACCGAACGTCTGCGATCTGACTTACGTTATATAAATGTAAGTCGCGTGACAGCGCGATATTACATATAATACTTTTTATCATACTGGGAGATTTACTCCCCACCAAAAATATTTAGTTATGGATAACGTCAGCAATGAACAGACCAAAGCCCTCAATAAATTAATCACTACCCTGTACGACGGGGAGAACGGTTACAAAGAAGCCGCCGAGGAAGTAGACAGCGTATCACTCGCGACCAAGTTTCGGGAGATGAGCCAGCAGCGCTACAATTTCGGCCACGAAATCAAGCCCTTCATTACTCAGCTAGGAGGCAAAGTAGACAAAGGTGGAAGCACCGGTGCTGCTCTGCACCGTGCGTGGATTGATATCAAATCCGCCCTTTCTACCCAAGACGAAGCCGCCGTACTCCAGGAGTGTATCCGTGGTGACGAAGACGCCGTAGAGACCTACCGCAAAGTCCTTAATGACACCAGCTACAGCAGCGATGCCCGGCAGGTAATCACCCGTCAGTTGGAAACGTTCGAACGGAACGTCGCTGAACTGAAGCAGCTTAAGCAGACCTACAAGAATGTATAGGGTATAATTTCCCTTTCATTTCGCGATAGCCCCCATTGCCATTGGCAATGGGGGCTTCGTCGTTTATCAGCTTGCGCATTAGGCGTTATCTTCGCGCGCCAACTTACCCCCAGTGACGGATAGTGCCATTTTACTTATTCATTGTTCCGACCAACCCGGCTTGGTAGCCCAAGTAACGGAGTTCGTCCATCGCAACCGGGGCAATATCATTAATCTGGACCAGCACGTTGACCGAACCATCGGCCAGTTCTTTATGCGCATCGAGTGGGAGCTCAATGAATTTCTCATTCCCCGCGAAAAGATCAACGACTACTTTAACACACTGATTGGCAAGGCTTACGATATGCAGTGGCAGCTACACTTTAGCCGCCGGAAGCCTAAGATGGCCATCTTTGTCAGTAAGGCAAGTCATTGTCTGTACGACCTGCTCCAGCGGCACGGAACGGGGGAGTTTGACTGCGAAATAACCGCGATCGTCAGCAACCATCGCAACCTCGAAGAGGTTGCCGGCCGCTTCGCTATTCCCTTTCACTATTTGCCCATCACCAGGGACAACAAAGCCGAACAGGAAAGGGCAACTACCCATTTACTGCGCGACTCGGAAACCGATCTGATCGTACTGGCCCGTTACATGCAGATCCTTTCCGACGACTTCTGTCAGCAGTGGTCCCACCGCATCATCAATATCCACCACTCCTTTCTACCCGCCTTTAAGGGCGCGCGTCCTTACCAAAAGGCCTTTGAGCGGGGGGTTAAACTGATCGGAGCTACTAGTCATTACGTGACCGCCGATCTGGACGAAGGCCCGATCATCGCACAGTCCGTTGAACCGGTCACGCATCACCACACCATTGACGACCTGAAGCGGATCGGAAAGGACGTGGAAAAACGTGTACTGAGCCAGGCCGTCTACCTTCACCTGCGTCACTTGATTTTGCCCTTTGGTAATCGCACGATAATTTTTAACTGATATGCTGGAGGCAATCAATATCCAAAAGAGTTACGGCGACCTCGACGTACTCCGGGGCGTAGACCTGAGCATTCGCGCAGCGGAGGTGGTAAGTATCGTAGGCAAAAGTGGCGCGGGTAAGAGCACCCTGCTGCACATCCTGGGGACACTTGACCGCCCGGATACCGGGCAACTGACCATCAACGGGGAAGAAGTATTTGGTATGCGCGACAACCGGCTCGCGGCCTTTCGTAACGAACGGATTGGCTTCGTTTTCCAATTTCACCACCTGCTGCCCGAGTTTACCGCGCTGGAAAACGTCTGCATCCCCGCCTACATCGGGAACCGTGACCAGCAATTGGCCGAACAACGCGGACGGGAACTGCTGGCCTACCTGGGTCTAAAGAATCGCTCCAATCATAAACCGCGACAACTCAGCGGGGGGGAGCAACAGCGCGTGGCCGTGGCCCGGGCATTGATGAACGAACCGGCAATCGTGTTCGCCGATGAACCGAGCGGTAACCTCGACTCCGTCAATTCACGCGAACTGCATGATTTATTATTTCGCCTGCGTGACGATTTCTCCCAAAGCTTCGTCATAGTGACCCACAACGAAGAGCTGGCCAGCATGAGCGACCGGCGTCTGGAGATGATCGATGGCATTCTGGTTTAGGAACCGGCGGGGCCCGGTGCTAACGAGCCAGCCGGTTACGGATGGATTTTACTACTAATGGAATCAACAAAGCCAACTAAGAAAGCAAACCAGCAGGAGGTCACCCCCGGCGAGGGCGGCATCGGCCGCTGGTTCTCCGAATTCCTGGACGTACGGGAAGGTAGCGACCGGGAATCGGCGGTAGCCGACATCACGAGCGGCAACCTCATGCGGGGCAGTAACGCGTGGATGCTGGTGTGCTCCATCATGATTGCGAGTCTAGGTCTCAACCTGAATTCGGGGGCGGTCATCATCGGCGCTATGCTTATCTCGCCGCTCATGAATCCGATCCTGGGTATTGGGCTGGGCGTGGGAACCAACGACCGGAAGTTGCTACTCGAAGCCCTGAAGAATTTCGGTATTGCCGTATTAATCGCGCTCATCACCAGCTTCGTTTACTTCCTGTTCACGCCGCTTGACATCTTCACCTCGGAAATGCGATCGCGCACCGAGCCCACCATCCTCGATGGCCTGATCGCGGTATTCGGTGGATTGGCGGGCATCATCTCCGTAACCCGACTGAATAAAACAAACGCCATACCTGGCGTAGCGATTGCTACGGCCTTGATGCCGCCGCTCTGCGTTTCCGGATACGGCCTCGTGGTGGCCATCGAAACGGGCGGCGACTTTACCGTCTTTTGGCGATCGTTTTACCTCTTCTTCCTCAACTCGTTCTTCATTGCGGCCACTGCCTATCTGATCATTCGTTTGCTGCGGTTTCCGTTTCGGAAGTACATGAACCGGCAGGAAACGCGGCGTAGTCAGTACGTCATCGCCACGATCAGCTTTCTGATGATCATACCGGGCTACTTTATCCTGGCCGACGTGCTGGACCGGCAACGGGCCGACCGGTCGGTCGATAAGTTTACGGAGCGGTACTTTCCGATGAGCGCCAGCTCGGCCATCTTTGACCGTCGAAACCCGGACGAGCCGAAACTGATTTTCCCCCTCATCGATCGGCCGGTGCCTACCGACAGTCTGGCTATCTATAGCGAGATACTGCAATCGCCTCCCTACGATGTCTACGGGGCCCAGGTCGTAGTGGATACCAGCTTCAGCCCATCCGAGATAGCGGGCATCAAGGGAGAGTTGGCCACCCTCGATGATATTAACCGCCGCCTGCAGAATCTGGAAGAATCGGACATAAACCGAACGCGGCAGCAGCAGGAGGTTCTGAATGAACTGAGCGGCTATCGCATGGATTCGCTGGACTTCCTTGACCTCAGCCGGCAGCTGATGGTGCTATTCCCCCAAGTCAACGGGGTACGTCTGGCCCGCGCGCAAAGTGTAGATCGATTCGGGCCGGACGATGAGGCCCCCTATACCGAGGAGATCCCGCTCGTAACCGTGCGTAGTCAGCCTGCCCGCCTGACCGGGGCTGACCTGAATCGGATGGATGAATTTATCCGGTTACAACTCAAACTGGACACGCTGATAATAGTCCGGGAAGCCCAGTAGCAAGCCGCAAACAAGCTTTAGAAAAGCCGGTTTCACCCGTATGGGTGACGAAGTACGCGATCTGGGCTCCATTTTTACCGAGACCTGGAACAGTTTTTTAGAAGCTATCCCGGGCATTCTGCTGGCACTGATCATTATTCTCGTCGGGCTCTTTCTGGCCCGGATAATTGCCCGCTTTTTTGGCAGCCGCATTCTGTCGAAGATGGACGATCCACTCATGGGTCGCTTTCTGATCACCACCCTCAAGACCCTCATCGTCATCGGAGCCATCCTGCTAGGCCTACGGGCCGCCGGCCTGGGTGGAATTGCTACGGCCTTATTCAGCGCCTTGGGTGCAAGCGCCGTCATTCTGGGCTTTGCGTTTCGGGATATCGGGGAGAACTTCATCTCCGGTATCATCCTGGCTTTCAACCGCCCCTTCAATGTCAACGATACGATCGCCGTGGTGGACCACTTCGGCAAAGTCAAAAGCCTGCAGTTTCGCTATACCCACATCAAAACATTCGATGGCAAGGACGTCTACATCCCCAATTCTGACGTACTGACGCAGCCCGTGCAGAATTTCACCGCCGATGGATACATCCGCTACGACTTCATGGTGGGGATAGCCTACGAGGACGATATTCAGGGAGCAAAGGATGTGATCCAGGGCGTCCTCGATACGCATTATCGCATCGCGCGGCACGAGGATCACGAAAGCTTTGTCGCCGAGGACGAGCTTGCCGCCAGTACCGTCAATCTCAAGGTATTCTTCTGGCTAGACACTAAAGATTTCCGGGCGGGCGCGCTACAGGTGCGCGGGGAAGTGATCCGCGACATCAAGAACGCCATCGATGCCAATAACTACAACCTACCCGCCGACATCACCGAGATCAAGCTGTACGGAAGCGAGCGGGATATCCCCATTCGGGTGGAGTTTGACGATACCCCGAACTCCGAAGCGGAAAATTTGCCGCCCGATGAGCGGAAGGATAAAAAATAGCCGTCCCCGCGGTCGCGGGAACGGCTGATTCAATTGCTTTGCAACCTCTTGGTTAGCCAACGGCAATCTGACGAACCGGCTTCGTGGCTTCTTCCCGCTTGGGCAGGACGAGACGGAGGATACCGTCCGTGTACGTGGCCTCAATAGCGCCGTCGTCAATCACCTCGTTGTTGAGGCGAAACTTACGGGTGAAGTCACGCAACTCGAACTCACTGCGTAGATACGCCGGACGGTCCTGTTCTCCGTTCTTCTCCGTCGTGTAGGAAACTTCCAGCACGCCTTCGAAAAAGTCTACCTGGAATAGTTCCTTTTGGCGACCGGGTGCCAGCATTTCCAGCTCGAACTGGCCGTCTTTCTCGATGATGTTAACGGCTGGACGAGCCGTCTGGGAAGCCCGGGTGAGCCCATCGTCAAAGAAGCGGAAGGAAGAAGGAAAGCGGTTATACTTGATCATTTTCATGGTGGTAAGTTTTAGAAGAATCGATTTACCACCGGCAAATCAATTTCCGTACCACCTTGATCGGTATAATGCATACTGACTAAATGTCAGCTATATTCGTAAACAGCATGACTTTTTGACATCATCGGTTTGTCCGTGACCGCCACCCTTTCCCAGATTCACAAACAGCTCTACGCGACCGGACCGCGACCCTTTGGAAAGGGAATCGTCAACACCTGATCGGGATAGATCTTGTTGGCATCCTCCAGGATATCGGTGTTGGCCTGGAAGATGTGCTTGTAGGCCATCGGATCGCCGTAGTAATCCTTCGCGATTTTGCTGAGGCTATCTCCCTTTTTGACCGTGTATTTGTCGTAGTAAGACGTATTGGAGACCTTGATGTCCGCCTCGATGTCCGTAGGATTTTCACCACCCACGCGTTTGATCTCGTCCCAGAGCAAGTCTTTCTGTCGTGGGGTATCCACCTTCGCGCCCATACGCAATTTGCCGCCCTCCTCCTTGACGAAGGCGTTCTTGGCGTTAAGGTCTTCAGTCATACTGAGAACGCTGTGGTACTTTTCCTGTAAGGTCATCGTGGTAAGCTTAGTGTGCTGTGGCAACGGCGGCCTACCCTAGTTGTTCTCGAGGTCGATCAGTTTTTCCACCTCCCAGTTAGCACGCAGTTCTTCAATCTCAAACCGCTGGATAGCCTCCGGCTGGGTACCAAATCGAAGGTCGCCGGAATCGAAGCGGCCATTGGCATTACTGTCGTATACGAGTTCGACCAAATAATTTCCCGGGGACAGACTACGGTACTCGGCCACGTACTCGAAGCGCTCGGTGATAAATCGTCGGGTGCCTACGATAACGTCTCCATCCTGGTTGATCAGGCGTAGAATGTAGCTAAGTGTCGGATTAATATTCTGTATCGTGAGTGTGAGGGTGCCGTAGTCTTCCCGGGAGGCCACGTTCAGTGACCTGGCTATCGTATCGCTGTTGGTCGTGCCGTACCAGTCAGTAAGCGCGCCGGGCAGCATTTCCAGGTAGTAGGGGGAGTCTTCCGACCACCCGGCCCGTACCCGCAGTTCGGCGGGATAGAGGGTATCGATACTATAACTGTAGGCGACGGGATCGGGAAACGTATCGCGGTATAGCCGCACGAGCCCGGTATCCACCGAGGTAAGCGGGCGATTAAAAATGAGCTGGATTCCTTCGCCCGGATTGACCCTTCCGGAGGTCTTGTCCACTGTAGTAAGCGGCAGGACGGGCGCTTCTCCTACCTCCCCACTGATGTACACCGTATCGGAGTAAATACTATCTCGGCCTACCAGAATGGTATCGGCTGCCGGCTCCCGGTAGAATAGCCGGATCGTATCACCGAAGTCGTTACGCAGGTACTCCCGCCCGTAATCTAAATCTACTTTGGCCGCGGCCTGATTGAGGCCGATTCGCACCAAGCCGTACTGATCGGTTGACACCTCGGTAGCCAACGGAGAAATAGGTATGGGCGAGACCCGTACCTCGCCGATGGGATTTTCTCCGTCCACTACCACTACCGAGCTGTCGCGAAAGCCGACGGCCAGGGGTGCAAAGACACCGTCGTAGTCGGGATAATAACCGGTGGCGCCCGGATTTCGTTGCAGAGCAACCACGCGGTACCGCCCGGGACGGACATTATTGATCGTGTAGGAGCCATCCTCCGCCGAGATAGCGAAGTAGGTCGGATTTTCGGTGAAAACCGCCGTATCCACCAGGTTATCGTAGAGCGTGACGGTAATATCTTCGAGTGGCTCCCCCGTGAACTCATCAACGACCCGGCCGCTGACGGAGGCCGTGTCCAGAATGGGTCCGGTAGCAAATACGAAGCGCAGATTTTCCGTGGGGTTCCCCTCGTTAAGGTCCTTGATGGCCGAACCGATATTGACCACGTAGGTGACGCTGTCGCGCAGGGGTACATCCTCGAGCGAAATGACGAGCGTGCGACGATTCAGTTCGGGCCGGTTTTCGACGCCGAGTTCCAGGGGGGGACTGATCACGATTTCCTGCTGAAAATCGAGTTCCACCCACTCATCGAAGGTGAGCTCGATACGGTCCGGACGAAAATTAGTCTGAAAGTTCGGGGTTGATTCTTCCAACACCAGGACGGGCCCGACGGAATCGATATCGCCCCCCCGCGGTGGAGTGGGCGTGGCACACCGCTGCAGCCCGAAAAAGGAAGAGGCAAACATACCAACGGTGAACAGCAGCAGCAAACAGGTACGGAACAAGGGTCGGAGGACTTTACAAATGCTACAAGGACAGTTCAACGCATACGATGGTTGGCAGGCATTATTCCTGCGCTCCGGCGCCCGCAAACGTGTCGACGGCAGCTAGTACCGCATAATACGCGGTAGCCGCCAACGTGACGCCCCGCCACAGCGGACTGGGCTCCGGATAGTACCACACATTCATCACGGCCGCCAGGATGAAAGATACCGTAGCTACCAACGTGAGCACCCACCAGCGGCCACCGCGTGATGGGTAAGCAAACAGAATCGGCAAAAAATGCATCACGGCAAACGCACCCACCAGTCCGACGATCGCCCAGCCGGGTAGCCAGGGGACGACAAACACCAGTAGGTAGACGACCATATTCCACAGCACCGGAAAGCCCACGAAATGCTGGCCGGAGGCACTCACCATCCCCTCCTGGCCGTAGTAGAGCGCGGCGGACAGCAGCATGGCAAAACAGCAGAGCAGGCGGGGCCAGTAGGCCAGATCAATGGCCTCGTAGAACAGGTAGGCAGGTAGAATCGCGTAGGAGAAAAAATCGATCACGTAATCGATGGTCTTGCCGCTCACCCGGGGCAGTACCTCCCCTACCCTGGCCATGCGGGCGAACGTACCGTCGATACCGTCGATGACCAACGAAACTAAGATCCAGAGCATCGCCAGCCGGTAATCGCCAGCCGACACCGCCAGCAAGCCCATAAACGCCGCGAGCAGTCCGGTAGCAGTAAATACGTGGACGGACCAGGCGGCAAATTTTTGCATACGAAGGCGGAGTGGCTAATGGAGGGCTCAAGATAGGCTTTTGGCTGCCTTCCTCCTTTTTCGGGCCGCTTTCCGCTCGGCCTTGGCAGCCTTTTTCTCTGCCTTGCGCTTTTCCTTTTCGGTCATCTGGTAACCGACAATATGCAGGTCGCTCTTCTCCCGCAGGACGATGGCGGCGGCCACCGACGTCACGAGGGGCCCCAACACGGTTCCGAACAGCGGAATTTTCAGCATCAGAAAGAGCGGTAGCCCGAGGCCCAGGGAGATACCGATATAGTTTAGCCGCATTTGCCGGATACTCTGCTGGATAGTCAGTTCGAACTGCTCGTTGTAGTTGTCCGCAATGGCGTAACCCAAAATAGCAGACTGGATGGCTATGGCAAAAATCCCCTCCAGGGAGACGGGAAGTATGCCTTCGCTTACGTTGATCAGAACCTCCTGCAGGATTACGGCCATGAAAGAAACCTGGATCATGCGTATCTGGGCATTCAGGAAGGGTTTGAATTTATGGGCCTCCTCCACGTCCCGGTCCAGAATGACGCGCAGGGTTTGCCGCATAAAGTGATAGATCACCACTTCGAGCAGAACGAGGATCACCCAGTTCAGCACCCCCTCGGAGAGGCTATCGTAAGCTTCGGTGAACCACTGCCACAGCAGCGAGTCGCTACCGATTGCCATGGCCGTGAGCGGCGCATCGGCGTGGTCCTGAAGCCAGTCGACCACCTCCCCGACCATCACCAGCCCGACCAGTATCCCGACAATCACCAGCCCGCGGGCTACCCAACCGTACTGCCGCAGGCCTTCCCAAAGCCGGTGGTTGATCATGAACCGCCAGGCACGGGGGAAGGTCATGAGGGTATAGAAAAACTCATGAATACCGTGACGCAGCCTTGTCATCCTACCGTCGTCCACTTAACTGCCGCTTGTGCCCTGGCAGCGATCGAGGGCCTCCTGCAGTCGTTCGTTCTCGGCTCGCAGGGATTCCAGCTCGCGGAGATCCACCGTCTGCTCCGTTCGATCCCTTCCCGGCTCTTCGTATCGCTCTTCCGCAGCCTGCCCATCGGTCATGCCGAACCAGCCTTTTACGTTAGCCACCGGATCCTCCCCGTTATACAACGAGGCAGCTACGTAGATAATCGGTAGGGCAAATAGCATAAAAATTAAAAACCGGCTAAATACGGTCAATCTGGTTTTTGGCATGGCTTACTAATTTATATCAATATACGGGCGGCAAGCGCAGGTGTAAAGTTAACTCTACCAATGGGAGCCCCATGGCGACGAGCAGCACTCAGTCCACCTGTACATCGCTCATAAAGTTATCTAACATCACACACTGGAGATAGAGCGAAGCGATAACCAAGGCCACACCGATTGGCTTCCAGCGGACGAAATAAAACAACCAATAAGGCAGAAGCAACAAGGTTACGTACGAAACACTCAGTAGGCGTTGGATATGGGCGTAGTAACGCAGGTCGATCGCAAACCACAGGAGGTACGTGCCCACAAACAATGGCAGCAGGAACCGACGCGAAGTAGGCGGTCGGTCGAAGACATGAACGAAGAAGACCAAAAGAAAAGGATTTGCCTGGATGTAGCGGTTTATTCCGGTCAGTGTGGTGGCATGGTAGCCACCCCCCGACGCATAACTCCACTCCGGATTGAAGAACACGATACTGACCAGACACATGCACAGGTATATGATCGCAACCAGATCAATCTGCTGCACGGAGGGTGGCAACCGATCCCGTAACAACCAGCGAAAAAGGTAAGTGAGCCCGAAACCCGACGCCAGCACCCCGATCCACAGGTTCACATCCCGCAGGTAGGGGATCAATCCTTCCCTACCCCCAGCAAGCGGGAACACCGGCAGCCCAAATTGACGCCCCCACCCTTCCGACTGCGTTTCGTAGTACGCAAACGGTTCGCCGATCTGTATGTACTGTACCAGCGCCACCACTCCGATGGCCAGCGTGGTGGGCAGCGCATACCAGATCAGGATAGTCCACCACATGGTGTCTGTTCGCGCCGCCCGCTTCGGTTTTATCAGGAGCTCGGCCCCCACGAGCGCCGGGATCAGGAAGAGGAAGGTCGGGCGCGCGAGGCCCGCCGCCAATAAACCGAGAAAGATGATCCGCTGCTGCTTCCTGACTATGCCATGGAGCACGAGGGTTGCGGCGGCAAAGAACCAGGCTTCCGAGAGCGGGATGTACATAAAAAACAGGAACGGCAGCGCACAAAACAAGCCAAGCGTGATGGGCCTGGGGCGGAGAAGAATGCAGAGCCACCACAGGCTACCTATATAGATGCCTGCGTTCAGCAAACTGACGCCCACGCCTCCCAGGCCCGTGAGCTTCCAGATGTAAGGGAAAAGGGGAAAGAAGCCGGCGTTCGCCGTACGGCCCCCGGAATAGCGGTAGCCCTGCTCGGCAATGGATTGATAATAGACGGCATCCCAACTAACTAAGCTATCCGCTGAGGGTAGCTGGCTTACCTTCCCCAGGACGAACAGGAGGCCATACATAGCGGTGAAGGCCACGGCGTAGCCGCCAATGTAGGCGGCATACCTCCGTCGATTATCCGGGGGAAGCATTGGGAAAGCAATTTTCTCTGACCAAGTTATGCCAAGCAGATGGCGGTTGCGGAGAAAAGGTGCGCCATTAACCGATCATCTATCCCTTAGATGCCTTGTATATTGTCGCACTAATAACCATACGCCTTGCCGACCGAAGCCTTCATCTACGACGCACTCCGCAGTCCGCGCGGTCGAGCCGCGTTTCCCGCCGATCTTTACGAAGTCAAGCCCATCGAATTACTGGCCCAGTGCCTGCGTGCCTTTCAGCGCCGCAGCGGGCGCGAGGACCTGCCCGCCGAGATCGACGATCTGGTTATCGGCTGCAATACGCCGGCCGGTGACCAAGGCTACAATATCGCCCGGGCGGCGCTACTGTACGCCGGCTGGGGACAGGCACGCGGCGGTCTTCAGATCAACCGCTTCAATACCAGTGGGCTGGAAGCGATCAATCTCGCTGCAGCGCGTATCACGGCCGGTTACGGCGATACCATTATTGCCGGAGGCCTGGAGGTTATGTCGCGGGTACCGACCTACCTGAACAGCGGCCCCATGATGAACGACCCGGCCACGGTCATCAACAGCCACTACATACCCCAGGGCGTGGCGGCGGACCTGGTGGCGAGTACCCACGGGCTACAGCGCGAAGACCTGGACCGCTACGCCTTAAAGAGCCACGCCAAGGCGGTAGCGGCGCGTAAGGCGGGCCACTTTGAGGCCAGCCTCGAGGGCATCACCGACCAAAGCGGACTTCCCATCCTGTCCGAAGACACTATTCCGGACGAAAACCTGGATATGGAAACGCTGGCAACCTACGGGTTGCGCTTTGCGGAGATGGGCCTCGCCGGATTCGATGAGATGGCTTTGCACCGGTTCCCACTCGTCGATCACGTCGACCACCGACATACGAAGGGCAACACCAGCCCGCCGGCGGATGGCTGTGCGCTGTGCCTGCTGGGCAACCGGGCGAGCGGCGAGCGACTTGGCTTCAAGGCCCGTGCCCGTATTCGCGCAGTCGCTATGTCGGCCGTAGACGCTACCCTGCTCACGGGAGGGGTCAATGCCTTCAACCTGGTCCTGGAACAGGCCGGTCTTACCCAACAGGATATCGACCTTTTTGAATTCAACGAATCCTTTGCCGCCCCCGCCATTCGGTTTCAACAGCGTCTCGATATTGACGAGGACAAGATCAATGTCCTGGGCGGAAGCATCGCTCTCGGTGAGCCTCTCGGTGCCGTAGGCGGCATGATGCTGTGCCAGATACTGGACGAACTGGAACGCCGTGACCTCACCATCGGTAGCCTGACCATCGACGCCGGTGCCGGACTGGCCGTCTCCACCATTATCGAACGACTATGATCCACTACCGTAAGGACACCGATAATATTGCCACGGTCATTCTCGACATGTCGGGGCGGACGGGCAATTTGCTTAACCACGAGATCGTGGCGGCCTTCGCTCCGGTAATCGAACACCTGAAGGAAGAGAAGTCCGCGGGTAAGCTCAATGGTGTCATCATCACCAGTGCCAAGCAGGACTTCCTCGAAAGCGGAGACCTTGACTACCTCTACCGGCTGGAGGATCCGGCCCGGGCCTTCGAAGCCTCGCAGCAACTCAAGAAGTTTTTACGCGACCTGGAAGTCCCCGGTGTTCCCGTGGCCGCCGCCATCAACGGCGACGCTTTGGGCACGGGTTTCGAGCTCACCCTGGCTTGTCACTACCGTATCGCGATCGCAGACTCCAAAATGCGCCTTGGGCACCCCGAGGTAAAAATCGGTCTCATTCCGAGCGGGGGCGCGGTCATCCGCTTGATGTGGTTGCTCGGCATCGAACGGGCCTATCCGCTCCTCCTGGAGGGCCGGCGGTACAGCCCGCAGGAGGCACTAAAAGTCGGACTCCTTGACGAACTCGCCGATGACCGGTCCGATATGATGCAGAAGGCAAAGAAATGGCTTCTGCAACACCACGATGTGCGCCGTACCTGGGACGATCCGGACGGTAAAATACCGGGCGGCACGGCGGCTGACCCGAATCTCGGGCACCGGATTCGTTTGCTTACCGCCCGCTTGTCGGCCAAGACGAATGACCTATACCCCGCCAAAAGAGCGATCATCGACCTGCTCGCCGAGGGAAGCAAACTGGATTTTGCCACCGCCTACCGGTTGGACAGCCGCTACTACGCCCGGGTGGCTACCGATCCGGTGACCAAAAATATGATCTCTACGTACTGGTTTGACAAGCAGGCGTTGCGGGGGGGCGTCGGACGACCCAAAGGTTTCGGAAAGTTCCGAGCCCGCCGGGTAGGGGTTATCGGGGCCGGTATGATGGGTTCGGGTATTGCCTTCCTGTGCCTCCGCAATGGATTTGACGTCATCCTTAAGGATGTCAGCCAACCGATTGCGGATCGAGGCAAGGAATACGTCGCGGATAAGATCGATGAGTACATTGAGCGAGGGACCTTCCAGGCCGAGGAGCGGGAGAAGTTACTGAATCGTATCACCACTACCAACAATAGTGATCTGTTCGACAACTGCGACATCGTTGTAGAAGCCGTCTTCGAAAATAAATCGGTCAAGACCAAGGTCACCCGGGAAGCGGAGGAGCACCTGGATGAATATTCCATCTTCGGGACGAACACCCTTTCCATCCCCATTACGGAACTGGCCAAGGAAACCTTACGTCCCGAAAACTACATCGGTTTACATTTCTTCTCGCCGGCCGAAAAGACTTCCGTGTTGGAAGTGGTCCGGGGAGAACAAACCAGCGACGAGACGGTCGCTCGTGCCTTCGATTTTGCCATTTCCATCCGCAAGTTACCGATCGTCGTAAAGGATAGCTGGGGTTTCTTCGCCGCCCGCGTGCTGAACACCTACATTCTTGAAGGCGTCACGATGCTAAATGAAGGTTACCCGGCCGCCCTCATCGAGAATATGGGGAAACAGGCAGGCATGAAATCCGGTCCGCTGGCGATGGCGGATGAACTGGGGCTGAAGCTGGTAATGCGGTATGAGCAGCAAGCCGCCGATCACTATGGTAAGCGCTACAAACAGCACCCCGCCGTTCCGGCCCTCATAAAAGTGAAGGATGACCTGGAGCGGAGCGGTAAAACCAAACGCGCCGGCTTCTACAACCACGAGGTCGAGGGCACCAGCCGCTTATGGTCTGACCTGGAGAAGCATTTTCCCGTGACGAAGGATGACTATGACCGCCGTCGTATGAAGCACCGTTTTCTTTTCGCTCAGGTCATCGAGGCCGGTTGGTGCCTTCAGGAAGGCGTCATCGAGCACATCGAAGCGGCTAACCTGGCCAGTGTCTACGGTTGGGGATTTCCGGGTTATACCGGTGGGGTAATGCGGTACATATACAGCTATGGCCACGAAGCTTTCCTGGAGCGTTGTGGTGAATTAAAGGACCGCTACGGTCAGCGTTTTACGGTACCCCGCTACATCAAAGAGATAGATATTGACACTTTAGTGCCAAAATCTTTATGATATTTGCAAAATAAATAGACACCCTTTCAGCAGTTGATGAAATTTCCTAAATTTGGTCGCTCACCGTCTATAGATGACTTCCAATCCTGCTGAACTAGGTAAAATTTTAGAAACTGTGCCCCTACCGGGGTTCATCGCGTTGCAGAACGGAAACATCGTTTATGCCAACCGATCCATGCTGACCGTCGCCGGACAACCGGATATGGTGGAGATGGACCGCACCGTTTTCGGGCTGGGTATTTTTCACAATCCGGCCGAATACCGAGGTTTCCTCCAGAGTTTCAAACACGGAGGAAGTACCCGTCGGCTGGTCCTGCCGGTGGGTCGGCTAACCAACGCACGCAAACCGCTTGTCCTCTTTGCCACTCGGGTCGTGTTTGACAATAAGCAGGCCCTTTGTGGAATCATAAGCCGTACCCGCATTGACGAAGAATTGATCCGGGATAATGGCGATGACGACTCGGACGCTATCATTGATAAGATTGACTGCTATGCCATGCGCATTGATAGTAAGGGGAAAGCCATCTTCGTCAATCTACCGTTACTTATCGAGTTGGGGCTGGACCGCACCAAGCCGCTACCCGATATGACCATGATCGACGCGGAACAGAACGCCCAGGACATAGGGAATTATCTCACATCCGCCATGTCGAGAGGTTCGGCTACCTACGAAACTTCTTTCCAGCGGACAAACAATACGCTTGTTCCGGTTGAGGTAACCATCAAGCCACTCCGCAAAATCGAATATAAGGACCAGTTCATGGTCACCGCCTATAACCTGACGCAGCGACGAGCGCAGGAACGGCAGCGTCAGTCGATGGAGATCGAGTTGGAAAAGATCACTACCCAACTTGAGCGCCGGAGTGTACTGGTGAACGAAAAATTCAGCGATCAGCACACTTACAAGATAGTCAGTCAAAGTCCGCAATACGCCAAGGTACTGCAGCAGATCAATCAGGTAGCTACGACGGACAGCACGGTACTTATCACGGGGGAGACGGGCACCGGAAAAGAATTGATTGCCCGGTCCATTCATGGCCGTAGCATTCGGGCCGCTCGTCCGTTGGTCATACTCAACTGTGGTGCCTTGCCCGCGGATCTCATCGAGAGTGAGCTCTTTGGCTACCGGAAGGGAGCCTTTACCGGAGCCCGCGGCGATCATTTGGGCCGTTTTGAACTGGCCGACGAGGGAACCCTCTTCCTGGATGAGATCGGTGAGATGCCCATGCTGCTTCAGACCAGATTACTACGTGTGTTGCAGGACGGTGAATTCACCCCGCTGGGCGCTAAAGAAAGTATCCAAACGGATGTACGGATTATCGCAGCTACTAACCGGAATCTGCGGGAACGCGTCACGGAAGGCACGTTTCGGTCCGACCTCTACTTCCGCCTGAATGTTTTTCCAATCCACAGTCCGGCACTGCGGGAACGCCCGGAAGATGTCCCGGCTTTGGTCGCACACTTCATCGATAAGCATAGCGTTCAGGGCAGCCGTCGGTTCAAGGTTCGTCCCGAAGATATCGCGCGCCTTCAGCGCTATCCCTTCGAGGGCAACGTCCGGGAACTGGAGAACATCATACAACGGTCCCTGATCGTCAGCGACGGGGAATACCTGGAGATTGCTCTCGACAGATCCGGAGCCAAGGCTGCGGAAGTCTCCGGCAGAAAGGAAGCTTTGACGGAACAGGACGTGCTGACTTTCGAAGAAATGCAAAGGCGGCATATTCGCTCCGTACTGGAACTGACGGAGGGAAAGGTCAGCGGTAAGAATGGTGCGGCGGAATTGCTGGGCCTCAACCCCCAGACGCTATTCAGCAAGATGCGGAAGCTCGGCATCAATCGGCAGGCTACTCGTTCCGATTGATCGTTTCGAAGCTGATGAAAGTGAGCTTGCCTTCCAGGTGTACCGGCCGGTAAAGCACCGAGCGCGGTTGATCGTCGTCGGTGAGTTCTTCCAGGGCAAAGTCGACCCGCTCTACTAAACTTCCCGCCCGCAAATTTTTCACTGCTTTGCGGTACTTTATCATACCCTCGGAGTTCAGGAAATCCGAAATCCGCTTATTCATGTAATGATCGCGGTCATGAATGTGGCCCCGCATATGATTGACGTTGATCATCTGGTCCTGGAGATCCACCAGCCCGGCATCCTGCTGTAAGTTGGAAAGTTCGTGAGCGTATTTACTGATGATCGCGCTTGTTTCCTGCCGTTCCTCCTCTATAT
>JBASAV010000765.1:0-2056 GCA_049650785.1 Lewinella sp.
CGCTGCATCAGCCTTACAGATTGCTGTGCTAAGACCTCCGTCTGAGTAGCCTGACCGGCCCGTTCATCCCTTGCGCTAAGATGAACGGTTTATCTGTCTTACAAACATATGAGGACCTCCGGTCCGACTGCCAGACCGACACTTCAGTGGAAAACTGCCGCTCGCTGCGCTCGCGGTGAGTTCGGACCGGAGGTCCTGTACCCATGCCGGTTACCGGGCGGTAAGTGTGATGTACTTCGTAAGACTTCTGGATGAAACGATTACAGTGGGCTCTACGAAATCACCAAGGTTAGCGACAATCCCGGGTGGAGGACCTCCGGCCCGACTGCCAGACCGACGCTTCAGTGGAAAACCACCGCTCGCTGGGCTCGCGGTGAGTTCGGACCGGAGCTCCTTGTACCCATGCCGGTTACCGGGCGGTGAGCTTTGATTTCCTTCGTGAGACTTCTGGATAAAACGGATACGGTGGGCCCTGCCAACTCACCGGGGTTAGCGACAATCAAGTGTGGCGGACCTCCGGTCCGACTGTCCAACCAATCGGCCAATAGCAAGCTGCCGCTAGCTGCGCGTCCCGGCTAATTTATTGGCCAAAGCATACTATCCCGTACCCATCAGTAGGCCCCATCGCCCCGCATTGCCAACCCGCGCAAAAACGCATTTACGCCTTTGTCATTACGTAGTCTGTAGACTTCTTTGTAGTCCGCTAAGTCTGCCAATCGGTTCAGCAGCGCAGGCCGTCGGGTACTATTGTAGCGAAACACATACACTATGAAGCCCCAGTTAAAGCGCTCCCGGCAGCCCGCGCCCATATCCGGTCGGGTGCGGCCGTAGCTGGCCACCAGGCGCTTTATCACCCGGTACAGACAGCGCCACCGACTCCGATCCAGAAAAATGATGGTATCCGCCCGCTCGAATCGTAAGTCCATGGTGCCCCCGTAGTTGCCGTCCATGATCCATTTATCGCGGGCGGCGAGGGTGGCCACGGTTGCTTCCCATTCTTTCATTTTCGGTGCCGCCCAGTCTGGTTGATAATAATGTCGATCAAGATGTATGAGCGGAATACCAGTGATCGCGTGAAGCTGCTGGGCCAGCGTCGATTTTCCGGCGCCGCCGCAACCGATAATCATGATTCTTTTCACTCACGTTCTTTCTAAAACCGCCTGCCGTCCGGCGTGAAGCACTCCGCTACCCTGGCACCAGTGTAGGTCGAGTACGCGGCACGCTGATCCTTCCACCCAAATATAGCAGCGTAGGCAACAACCTCACCCTTATGGGGAATAGCCTCAAGCCCGACCCCTACCGGTTATTTTTTAAGGAGCAGCGGACCACTCCAGCAGATGAAATCCGTCGTGCAGCTCACCGATACTATGCTCGACGAATCCGGCTTTCCTGAAACAAGCAAATGAGGCAACGTTGTCCGAAGCTACGTAAGCCTGGAACTTCAGTCCTTGCATTTCCTTTAGCCTCATCGCGGTCCGAAGTATGCGATGGCCGTAACCTTCTCTCCGTTGGTACGGGTCGACCATCAGACTGACGGAAGCCGTTCGGTCCGTATAAATCTCTACATCCACCAGGCCCACGGGCCGACGGCTTACTTCGGCAAGCCAGATCTTTCGGTTAGGAAGGGCGATCACCCGGGCAAAGAACTGATCGAGTGGCAGCATTCCGGCCATTCGGGTACGGGTGGACTCATCCAGCATCCAACCGGTAATGGTAGGTTCATCCAGATCAATATGAAAAGGCCGCAGCCGCAGGGTAATCATGGATGCATCTAGGTCAGTTACCTTTTCCGGCTGCACGTCGGCGAGGATAGCAAAAGGGGGAGTCGGGCAATTCGATCGGTACACCTCGACATAATTGTGCGCCGTCTGAATTTACAGATTTAAGTCCTCTAGGTCATTCCCCGTCAGCGCCTGCAGGTTCTCCGTGATCCTATCAATGTCCCAATCCCACCATTGCAGTTCCAGGAGTCTGGCAATCGTAGCCCCGTCGAAACGCTTCCTGATCTCCTTCGCCGGATTCCCCCCGACGATCGAATACGGCTCCACGTCTTTAA
>JBASAV010000766.1:0-2265 GCA_049650785.1 Lewinella sp.
GGGGATACCTACCACCTCTACTGCACGGGCCGCGGCATCGGGCATTTTACGTCTTCCGATTTGGAAAACTGGGAAGAGGCCCCGCAGGTATTCGCCGAGAAACCGACCTGGACGGATAGTGTCGTTCCCGAATTCCGTAATCACATCTGGGGGCCCGACGTGGTCTTTCACGACGGTCAGTACTACCTCTATTACTCGGTATCGGCCTTCGGAAAGAACACCTCCGCTATCGGGGTGGCCACCACCGCAAGCCTGGACCCCGACAATAGTGACTATGGCTGGACGGATCAGGGGATTGTCATCCAGTCCCAACCCAACCGGGACCTGTGGAATGCTATCGACCCCAACATCGTCTTCGACGACGAGGGTACCCCCTGGATGTCGTTCGGCTCTTTCTGGAACGGACTAAAGCTGGTCAAACTGGATCCTTCCCTAACCAAGATCGCCGAACCCCAGGAGTGGCATACCATTGCCCGCCGAAACCGCGACTTCGAGTTAGCCGATAGCGATCCCGGTAATGCCGCCCTGGAAGCTCCCTTCATCTTCAAGCGCGATGGCTGGTACTACCAGTTCCTTTCCTGGGACCTCTGCTGCCGTGGGGAAAGCAGCACGTATAAGGTGGTCGTAGGACGCTCGCGCGACGTCGAGGGTCCCTACTTCGATCAGGCCGGTAAGAACCTATTCCACGGAGGGGGGACGCTGGTTATTCAGGGTAACGAAAACTACTACGGGGCCGGACACAATAGCGTCTACACCTTCGAAGGCGAAGATTACATGTTCCTGCACGCCTACGACGCCGCCGACCGCGGACGGTCTAAACTGAAGGTTCGTCCGATTCGCTGGAGCGACGACGGCTGGCCGATGGTGAGACCCCTCGAATAAGTAAACCCCTGGGGCCGGCCATACGGCCGCTTTCAGCGGACACAACCAATAACTAACAACGGCTCCGGCCGACTACAATTCATTGTAAATGAATATCGTGTGTAAATATCTTGCCTTAACCGGGCTTCTTTTATCCTGCGCTTCCGCCGCCCTAAATGGTCAGTCTGCGGAAAGCCACACCCTTACGGTGGATGCCTCGGAGTCGGTGGCTCCGGTCCAGCCGACCATGTACGGCATCTTCTTTGAGGACATCAACTTCGCCGCCGACGGGGGGCTTTACGCCGAGATGATCAAGAACCGCGGTTTCGAATTCACCCTTCCCAAGACGGGTTGGCTGGAACCGAACAGCGACCGCCACTCGATGAACGAGGATTCGGGTATGGGAGACATTATCAAGGTGAAGGACGATCCCGCTAACCAGAATTACCTGCGGGTAACCGTCAAGAACCCGGCCAACTACCACCTCATCAATGAAGGCTTCCGCGGCATGGGCGTGAAGGAAGGGGAGACCTACGACGTCTCCTTCAAGGGGGGAACCGGGGAAGGAGACCTATCCGCCGTGACCTTTCAGTTCCTGTCAACGGATGATGAAGTAATCGGCGAAACCACCGTATCCCTCGGGGGCGATGGTTGGCAGGAGTACGAAGCTACTATGGAGGCTACCGATACGGATCCCGAGGCCCGGTTGCGGCTCACTTTTGACGCGGCGGGTACTGCCAATCTGGATATGGTGTCCGTCTTTCCCCGCGATACGTGGAAGGGTCGCAAGAAGGGGATGCGCAAGGATCTGGTGCAGCTGCTGTACGACCTGGAGCCCGGTTTCCTCCGCTTCCCCGGAGGATGTATCGTAGAAGGCCGGACGCTCGCGCGTCGCTACCAGTGGAAAAAGACCGTCGGCTCCATCGACGAGCGGGAACTGCTGGTCAATCGCTGGAACACGGAATTCGACCACCGCCTCACCCCCGACTACTATCAGAGTTTCGGTCTCGGCTTCTTCGAATACTTCCAACTTGCCGAGGATATGGGAGCGGAACCCATGCCTATCCTGAGCTGCGGCATCGCCTGCCAGTTCAATACCGGCGAGCTGGTACCGATGGAGGAAATGGATCCCTACGTACAGGACGCCCTTGACCTGATCGAGTTCGCCAACGCGGATACGACCACGGCCTGGGGAAAGGTGCGCGCCGATATGGGGCACCCCGAACCCTTCAACATGAAGTACATCGGCATCGGCAACGAGCAGTGGGGACCGGAGTACATAGAGCGCTACAAGGTGTTTGACGAGGCGATCAAGGCACAGTACCCCGACATCGTCATCATCTCCGGTAGCGGACCCTTCCCCGATGGCGAATACTTCGACTACGGCTGGGAACAGCTCAAGGA
>JBASAV010000767.1:0-16543 GCA_049650785.1 Lewinella sp.
GCTTTAGCCTAGGTTTTCCGGTTCTAAATGCGTTGCTGCTGATACTGTAGCTGCTAGTTAGTAATTAGCGATATTGATCAAGCTGGATAAGAATCCTAGGTCCATCGATATCGCTGGTACCGCCACCAACCCTGCGTAAAATTGAAATCAGTACTGATCGCTAGCCTTCGGCTGCTGCAACTGCTTCGGCCAGTCCCTGGAAGATGGTGAAGCCGTCGCGGTTACCGAGGATATCCTCGCTGGCCCGTTCGGGGTGGGGCATCATGCCGAAGACGTTGCGTTCGGCGTTGCAGATACCGGCGATGTTGCCGACCGAGCCGTTGTAGTTGCTATCGAGGTTAACCTCACCGGCGCCGTCGCAGTAGCGGAAAAGGACCTGGTCGTTCTGATTGAGCTTCTGGATAGTCTGCTCGTCGGCGTAGTACCGGCCTTCAGCGTGGGCGATGGGGATGCGGAGCACTTGGCCGGCGGAGAGGCGGCGGTTAGTGGGGGCATTATCCGTCTCGGCGCGGATAAAGACGTTCTTCGCGATGAATTTTTGCTCGCGGTTCCGCAGGAGGGCACCGGGTAGCAGGCCGGCCTCGCAGAGGATCTGGAAGCCATTGCAAATCCCGAACACGTAGCCGCCACGGTTGGCAAAATCGATTACCGACTTCATGATGGGCGAGAAGCGGGCTACCGCGCCGGCGCGTACGTAATCGCCGTAGCTGAAACCGCCGGGTACGATGATGCAGTCGTCGGTGGTCAGGTCGCCGAGGCTTTCCTCCTTGTGCCAGAGCTTGGTGGTTTCCCGGCCGAGAACTGTACCGAGGACGTGGACCATATCATCGTCGCAGTTGCTACCGGGGAAAACGATTACGCCGAATTTCATATCGCTGAAGTTAAGTTGCGAAGATAGGGTGGATTGGATTGTCATTCGAGGCGTGAAACATCGGATGTGGCAGATCGGTCAAAATGACAGACATCGGATGTGTCAGGTCAATGATGCTAGAAAATTGATAAAGCAATTTGCGTATATACACCGGCGATTCGACTGAATCGTGGCAAATTGGCAAAAATGACAGCAAGAAAGTGAAACACGGGAACCCGCCACATCCGATGTCTGGCAAAACGGCACCCCTGCCACATCCGATGTTTAACTCACCGCTTCACCCGTCCGCTACCATCCCCTTCCATCAGGTTCACCACCTCGTCAACGGTGACCAGGTTGACATCGCCGGGGATCGTGTGCTTCAGTGCCGAGGCCGCCGCAGCGTAGCGGACCGCCATCGCCGGATCGTCCGGCCAGGTGATGAGGCCGTACACCAGGCCACCCATGAAACTATCACCCCCGCCTACGCGGTCAACGATGTGGGTCAACCCGTAGACCGGGGAGGCGTGGAGTTCACTCCCGTCCCAGAGCAAGCCGCCGTAGGTATTGTGACTGGCGGAGAGTGTCTCGCGGACAGTGGTGGCGATCCGGCGGGCCCTGGGAAAGCGTTCCTGCATGGCCTTGGCCACGGTGGCGAAGTCGTCTTCGGGCGGCCGGGGAATGCCGAAGTAGCTTTCCGCTTCCCGGCTGCCACCTACGATCAGGTCGCAGTACTCGACCAGCGGCGGCATGATCTCGCGGGGGGATTTACCGTACTGCCAGAGCTTTTCCCGGTGGTTGAGGTCGACGCTGATGGTCAGGCCCCGGTCGGCGGCGGCGCGACAGGCTTCCAGGCAGGCATCGGCGGCTGATTGGCTGAGGGCGGGGGTGATGCCCGTCCAGTGGAACCATCCGGCCCCTTTAAAGGCGGCGTCCCAGTCAATCTGTCCGGGCTTAATGGTAGCCATCCCGCTGTCCTCCCGGTCGTAAACCACCTTCGAGGCGCGCTGAACGGCCCCCTTTTCCAGGAAGTAGATGCCGAGCCGTTTGCCGCCCCGGACCACGTGTTCCGTATCGATACCGGCCCCACGCAGGGCGTAAAGGGCACATTCCCCGAGATCATTATCCGGCAGGCGGGTCACGAAGGAGACACCCAGACCAAAATTGGCCAGTGACACGGCCACGTTACTCTCCCCACCGCCGTACTCCACCCGCAGGTCACGGGCCTGGCGGAAACGCTGGTGACCGGGCGGGCTTAGCCGCATCATAATCTCTCCGAAGGTGACGACCTGAGTGGGTTTCATCTGTAAGTGGTGGTTTTTTCAATTAGGTGCTACTGAAACAGGCCGGGAAGCGCTTTCCCGGTACCGATAAGTATAAGGCAAGCAGGACGAACGCTACGGGCAATACCAGAAAAGATTGCGGTTAGTTATTCGGCCTTTATCCTGCGCTCCGCCGCCATAGTGTAGCTCATGCGGCCCCGTCGGTACACGAAAAAGCCCCCAACTATACCGGCGAGCATGAAGCCGAGGGCAATGATCTGCGCCTGCGTGAGGCTCATGCCCAGGAAATCGTACTGGTCGTTGAGGCGAACGTATTCGATGAAGAAGCGCTCGACGCCGTTGAGGAATAGGTAGATACAAAACAGCATGGCCGGATAAACCGTGAGCGGCTTGCGGATAGCCCAGAGGATGCCACCGATGGCGAAGGCCATCAGCGTTTCGTATACCGGCGTGGGGTAGTGCAGCTCCGGCAGAACGTTGCAGTACAGATCCGTACATCCCTCGATGGGTACGCCACGGCTCAGTACGTTGTTGGGGTAGTCAAAACCGTAGAGCCAGTCGGGCAGGAACCAGCCGTCGGGGATAGCGGCAATGGCATCGCCCCAGTCACCGTCGCCACTCAGCTGACAGCCGATGCGGCCCACGCCGTAAGCGACGATGAGCGCGGGCGCCACCGCATCCATGACCGGAAAGGCCGCGATTTTGTGCCGGCGGAGATATAGATATACGGCTACGCCCCCGCCGATAAGGCCGCCATAGATGGCTAATCCGCCCCCGCTAAAGAGCTCCTGGATGGGGTTCTGCAGGAAGCGGTCCCAGTACTCGATAACGGCGAAGAGCTTGGCACCCAGCAGGCCGCCAATAGCCGCCATCATGGTGATCGGGCCGACCCGGTCGCTGGGGTAGACGGTCACCGGCCGGGGCTCGGGTAGTTCTCCCTGTTTGCTGCCGATGCGGTAGTAGTAGGCGAAGTAGAGGGCTGCTCCGACCAGTCCGCCCAGAAAGTATCCTTCGGTAGACAGCAAGGTGCCGGAAGGATCGCGCTGCATCGCTTCGAAATTGGCGATGACGTAGGGAATCTTATAACCGAGAACGAAGCCGAGAATCGTGTTGGTAATGTAATCCGCCGTGGTGACCGTTTCTCCGGGCACGCGCAGGGCCTTTTCGCCCCGTAGCTGACCGATACGTTCCCGACGCTGAAGTTCCAGCTTCAGCAGCTTGGCGGCCACGATAAAGGCCAGCAACAGGAAAAGCCCGAAGGTTTTGACAATGCTGAAGCCGTTGTCGCGGGCCGTGCCGATCAGGTCGTGGAGCAGGTAGGAAAGATCCGGATACATGACCGCAAAGCTACGCCACGAAAGGTAGTCTTAGCCTGCCAGCGCCCGAAGTTGGTCGACGAGGTCCTGAATGGCGCGGCGGTAGTTGTCCTGGCCGTCGGGCCCCAGGGAGGCCAGGGAGTTTTCGGCGGCTTCGAGACCCTGCCCGTAGCGCTGGCGTTTTTGCAGGAAACGGGCGAGGTTATAGTAGTCGCGCCAACCCTCCTCGGCCATTTCCGCGGCGGCCGATAGGGATTCGGCGGCTATGTCGATGATGACCGTGTAATTGATAAACTCGGAATTTTCCAGGGCTCCGAAGAGATTGCGTAGGCGGGCTTCATCCCCGTCGGCCCCTTTCTTGAGGTACGATTTGGCGGCTTTGTAGACGTCCTTGTGCTCGTTACCCTGCAGGGCGAAGGCGAATTCTCCTTCGGATTCGAGGCGTTTTGCTTCGTCCTTGTCCACCAGCGCCATCTTATTGACGGCGGTTTCCATCAGGTCTTCGCTGCGGTATTCGAGGGCCTTGTTGAAGGTGGCCCGTACGGCGTCACGCACTTTTTTATCATAAGCTTCACGGCCCTCCAGCTCGATAATGCCTTCCCGCTGCTCGATCAGGAGATCGAAGAGACGGCTATCCGCTTCCGTAGTTGCAATAAAAATAGTGCGGCGGGGCGCAGGAGAAGAGAAATCAAGTCCGGGCGTCCGCAGATAGTCGTTAGCGATCTTCAGGTGCGGTTCGCCGCGGCGGATCAGTGCACGGATCAGTTTGAAGGCGGCTTCCGGTTCTCCGCTTTCATAAGCCTTCTGCAGAGCGTCCATATTATCAATACGCTCCAGGGCGGTGCGGGCGTCGCTGATGAGCTGATCGCCCTGGCGGGCGCCGATGACCCGGTGGACGGGCTCGTTGTCGGCGTTGATGAACAGCAAAGTGGGAAAGGCCGGCGCGCGGTGGAATTCGCGGAAGTCGGCGGACTCCGGCTTTTCCATATCGTACTGGACGCTGATGAAGTTGGTATTGAAGAAGTCGCCGACATTCTCCTGGGGGAAGACATTATTGGCCATCATCTTGCAGGGGCCGCACCATTCGGCGTAGGCGTCGACGAATATAAGTTTATCCTCAGCGTCGGCCTTGGCGAGGGCTTCGTCCCAGGTGCCCTCGAAGAACTGGATGCCCTGGGCGGACCCGGCGGTGGAGAGGAATAGCAGGAAGAGGTATATAAAGAGTCGCATACGGATAGGGGGTAGAGCCTTAAAGGAACGCACACAGTAAGATACAAGTTACCGGTGGCCGGGTGGAACGGCAGGCGATCTTTAACCCCCGCTTAACGGCCTACTTCGTTTTCGACTGCCGGTCTGGATTCTTCGGTACCGGGTCCGGTCCGAATCCGCCCCACGGGTGGCAGCGACCGATGCGTTTCAGACCGAGCCAGCTTCCCTTCAGTGCTCCCCACTCCCTGATGGCTCCGATCGCGTAGTGGCTGCAGGTCGGCGTGTACCGGCAGCGGGCCCCGATCAGCGGCGAGATGGCGACCTGGTAGAAGCGGATGGGTAGGATGAAGAGCTTTTTTAGCATCTAGTCTTTAGCGGGTAGGGTTCGCGTACTATGGAACGGGTGGTGAAAATGTAAAGTTTTTGTGACCAGCGAGCGGCTACGGAATGGATCGGACGGTGCGGGGAACCGTTATTTAAATTTTAATATTGTTGGCATGGGGTGGTTGTCGGATAATGGTGCGGCTACATTTAAGTTCTTTTTTCGAGTAGCCGTTTGGGAGCTACCGCAATCACCTAAAACCCTGGTTTGATGAAATCACCTTTTTACCTGCTAATCCTTTCCAGTTTCTTCCTTTCAGCTATAGCTAGTGGACAGTCATCGGAAGAGGCGTCGGTCGACCGAGTTTACGGGGCGCAGATCGGGTATTTAGGTGCCTGGGGGTACGCGGAATTACCGATAGGGCGCAAGGTGGTGGCCCGCCTAAGCGCCGGAATGGATGCTGGGGTCCGGTGGGGAAGCGTGTACGAAACGACCGATTTTGCTTTGGTTCCAGTTATTGGGGCGGGCCCCCGGTGGTATTACAATCTGGATAAGCGCATGGGCAAAGAGAAGCGGACGGATCGGAATGCCGCGAATTTTTTGTCGCTGCCCATTACCTATCATCCCGGCTGGTTTATGATAGCCGATGAGCCAGGATTTGGTGCTGATAAGGGGGTCAGCATTATACCTACTTGGGGTATACGCCGCAACCTAGGGGAGCACCTAAATTTCGAAGTAGGGTTCGGATTCGGTTACTCGTTGCGGTGGTTTCGCTTTGACAACCGGCGTAGCCGCGGAGCTATTTGGATCCCGCTACGCATCGGCTTCTAAACATCGGATGTGGCAGGTCTGCCAGTTTGACAGACATCGGATGTGTCAGGTCGAACAGATCAGTCGTTCCGCGCCCAGTAATCGACCACGAATACGTCTTTGACAATAGGCTGCAGCACCTCTACGAAGGCCTGATGCGCCGGATGCGGCAGGTAAGTGGCCCGGTCTTCCTCGCTATCAAAGGTGACGAAGAAGGCGTGGGTGAATCCCTTGTTGAGCCCTTCGGGGCTGTTGTTGGTGCCCCATTCGTAGTCGCGGATCTCGTCGATCTCGTTGGGCAGGTTGCTGAAGGCCTGCTGCACTTCGGTGATCTGCTCGTCGGTGGCCTCGTCCTGGAAGGCGAAGAAGACGGCGTGGCGTAGGACGCTGTCGGGGGCGGATACCGTTTCGGATTCCTGGGGTGCTGGGTTGTCCACGGGCGGGGGGCTAGGTTCCTCCTGGCAGGCAGTGAGACAGGTGGCGGCTAGCAGAAGGGTAAGGAGATGTTGTTTCATTCTTACGAATGTACGTTCCGGGCCGGGTTGCAGGCCAAGGATTAGACATCGGATGTGGCAGACCTGCCACATCCGATGTCTAATCCCTCGAGCAGCAGCTTCCCCCGCTCAAATCTGTTCCCTATCTTCCCCACTTATCCCAGACCAAATGAACCGACTCAGACAACTACTCACCTTAGTACTCTTTTCCTGCGTCCCGGCACTCTGCTTCGCCCAGGATCTCAATGAAGACCACTGGAAGGCCCTCGCCCCCCGCAACATCGGCCCCGCGGGTATGTCCGGTCGGGTGACCGGCTTTGACGTCCATCCCGGGGACCGCGACCATATCTACGTAGCCACGGCCAGCGGCGGACTGTGGAAAAGCACCAACGGCGGTATCAATTTTAAGCCGCTCTTCGACGACGAGAAGTACCTCGGCATCGGTGCCGTAGCGGTCAGCGACGCCAACCCCAATATCGTCTGGGCCGGCACCGGTGAGGGCAACCCCCGCAACTCCGCTAACTACGGCGGCGGCATCTACCGCAGTCTGGACGGGGGCAAGAACTGGGAAATGATGGGCCTCGAAGACACCCGCCACATCTACCGCATCCTGCCGCACCCGACCGACGAGAATACCGTCTACGTAGGCGCCATGGGTAGCATGTGGCACCCCAACCCCGAGCGGGGCGTGTACCGGACCACCGACGGCGGCAAGAACTGGGAAAAGGTGCTGTACATCGACGAGGGCACCGGCATCGCCGACTTTGTTATGGATCCTGATAACCCCGACAAGCTGGTCGCCGCTACCTGGACCTTCGACCGCGACCCCTGGTTCTTCAATTCCGGCGGACCGGGCTCCGGCATCTGGGTCAGTAAGAACGGCGGTGACAACTGGGAACGCCGCACCGCGAAGGACGGCCTGCCCAGAGGCAACCTTGGCCGTATCGGTCTGGCTATTGCCGCCAGCGACCCCGACATTATTTACGCGCTGGTAGAAGCCAAAGAAAACGGGCTGTATAAGTCCATGGACGGCGGCGAAACCTTCGAGCTGGTCAGCAAAAAGGACATCGGTACCCGACCCTTCTACTACGCCGAACTGTACGTGGACCCCACTAACCCGAATACGATCTACAACGTCCACACCTACGTGGACAAATCCACCGACGGCGGCCGGAGCTTTACCGAGATTGCCAACTACGGCAACAGCGTCCACCCCGATCACCACGCCTTCTGGATCGATCCGGAAGATCCGGACTTCCTCATCGACGGCAACGACGGCGGCATGAACATCAGCCGCGACGCGGGTAAGACCTGGCGCTTCGTGGGCAACCTGCCGCTGGCCCAGTTCTACCATATTAACTACGATATGAGCTACCCCTACCTGGTAGGCGGCGGCCTACAGGACAACGGCAGCTGGGTAGGCCCAAGTCAGGGACTCAAGAGCGGCGGCATCACCGGCGCCGACTGGCAGGAGGTTTACTTCGGCGACGGCTTCGATATGATCTTCAAGCCCGACCAGCCGGACGTGGTCTACGCTGCCAGCCAGGGTGGCGCACTCGGACGCGTACACCGCTCGACCGGTAAGACGATCTCCATCAAGCCCATTCACCCGGAAGGGGAATTCCTGCGCTTCAACTGGAACGCCCCGATCGCCCAGTCGCCCCGTGACAACAACACCATCTACATGGGCAGCCAGTTCGTGCACAAGAGCACCGACGCCGGCGACAGCTGGGAGATCATCAGCCCTGACCTGACCACCAACGACACCACCAAGCAACGGCAGGATATCAGCGGTGGCCTGACCATCGACGCCACTCAGGCCGAGAACCATACCACCCTGCTCACCATCGTACCCGAAGCGACGGGCAATACCATGGGGGACAGCGTGATCTGGGTAGGCAGCGATGACGGCCTGCTGCACCTCACCCGCAACGGTGGACGCACCTGGACCGAATTGAGCGGCAAGCTCTCCGGTATGAACGCCAATAGCTGGATCCCCTACATCGAATCTTCGCCCATCAACGCCGGGGAAGCCTTTGTCGTGGTCAACGATTACCGCCGTGGCGATTACCGCCCGATGGTGTACCACACCACGAATTACGGCGACAGCTTCACGCGCATCGTAGACGAGGATAAGGTGATGGGCCACGCCCAGGCCATCGTTCAGGACCCCGTTGAAGAGAACCTGCTCTTCCTGGGTACCGATCAGGGTCTTTGGTTCAGCCTGGACAAAGGGGATAGCTGGACGCGCCACGATGCCGGCTACCCGCACGTGAGCACCCGCGACCTGAAAATTCACCCGCGCGAGCACGATCTGATCATCGCTACCTTCGGCCGTGCCGCCTGGATCCTGGACGACATCCGTCCGTTCCGGGAACTGGCGCGCGAAGGGATGGACATCCTGCAGGACAGCTTCGTTGTCTTCGACGCCCCGGATGCCTACCAGTGGGAGTACCGCTCCTACCAGGGCGTCCGCTTTTATGGACAGGCCGACTTCCAGGGAGAAGATCGTCCCTCCGGCGCCATGTTGACTTACTGGGTACGCCCGGGCGGTCCCACCGACACCACCACCAACGATTCGGTAGACATCAGCCAGATGGTCGGCTACCAAATGATCGATCCGGAGATCAAGGAAGATATCCCCGGCCGCGAAACCGGCAGCATGCAGGCTGCCTTCGCCGATGCCGACGATCCGACCGACCCCGTGTCCGCCCCGAAGGATAAAGTAATGATTCAGGTCATCGACGTGCAGAGCGGCGACACCATTCGCACGTATACCGAAAAGCCCAAGTGGGGCATGAACCGCACCGCCTGGAATATGCGCCGCGACGGCGTGGAATCCCCCAGCCGCCGCGAGCGCAGTGAGGATGCCGACACCCCCAGCGGTATGGCCGTGGTACCGGGTACCTACCGCCTCAAACTTACCTACGGCGACCATACCGACGAAACCATGGTGACCGTACACGCCGATCCCCGCGACACCTTCAACGGTAGCGGCCGCTACGCCCAGCGGGACGCGCTGTACCAGGAATTCGAAGACAAAACCGAGCAGGTCACCGCCGCCTTCAACCGGCTGCAGGAAGCCCGCAAGTCGCTATCGCGCGTAGCGGAAGTGATCAAGACCGCACCCGCAGCGGTCAAAGACTCGCTGGACGCCGACCGCAAGGAACTCGTTAAGCAGATCGACGACCTTGAGGAAATTGTGATGGAGCCCGAAGATCTTAAAGGCATTCAACGCAACCCGACCAATCTGCAGGCGATGATGTACACGGCACGCCGCTACGTCTCCCAGACCGAAGGACGCCCCCAGCAGCTCGCTACACTCGCGCTAAATCAATTCACTGAGATGGCGGATGACTTTATCGAAGACGTCAATGCTTTCCTGACGGGCGATTTGCAGTCGTTCCGGGAAGAGGTACAGGAAGCGGACCTTAGTCTCTTCGGAGAACTTGATCCCGTAGGGAAGTAGACCCGGGGGCGCTTAGCTTCCCGCTCGGTGGGCAGCCTGCGGCTTGAGGTTTTCTCAACACAGATGTACACAGATTTCTTGCACGGATTGAACACAGATTGGCTGCGCCGCTACTTCGTGGTTTCTCGCAACGCTCCGGATCCACTTCGTCGCTGCTTCGCTAAACTTCGGTGGCTCTCCGGTGCAAACTGGTGGCTTAGGGGTCGAGCAGCCGATTGCGAAGGGCTTGCCATCTATCTTGCCAGGGAAACTTTGGGGGAAGCAGGCGGTTAGTTCCACTTTATGTGCGGCATACGGTGAGGACTGCGAAGCAGTTGCCAGCTGAGAAATACCGTGTACTGCGGGGAAATCCGTGTGCAATCCGTGCCCAAACCGCCGAAGGCAGCCGCGAAGCGAATCTGTGGAATCTGTGTTGAGAATACCCAGTTGAGCGCAGCGAAACAAGAAGTCGATACAAACCAATCCATATGACGGAAACACCAGACCGTCCGGGCATCCTGACCCGACAAAACGGTAGGTACCTCGGCTTCGGCTTCCTCCACTTTTTTTTCAGCTTCGTAGGGCAGACCTTCTTCATCAGCCTGTTCGTGGCGCGCATGACGGAGCGGATGGACTGGGCCGACAACACCTTCGCGGCGATCTACTCCACCGTTACCCTGGCGGCGGCCTTCGTGCTGCCGGTGATCGGCAATCAGGTGGACCGGCTTAAGGTGCGCTACGTGAGTACGGTAGCGGCGGCCTTCCTGCTGATCGGTACGGCACTGCTAGCCTTTACCGACCACATTGCCTTGCTGATAGCCGGCCTGTTCATCGTGCGCCTGGGCGGGCAGGGCGTCATGCCGTTGATCGGCTCCACTACGATCGGGCGGTACTTCGATAAGCGGCGGGGGCGGGCCCTGGCGCTGTCCATCATCGGCATTTCGGCGGCGGAAGTACTGTTGCCGCCGCTGGCCACTTACGTCATGACGAGCTATGGTTATGCACCGGTGTGGCTAATGGCGGGCTGTGGGGTACTCTTCATCTTCGTGCCGCTGGTGTGGCTGCTCGTCCGCCGGAATGATGACTTCCAAAAGGCCACTACCGTAGCGGAAGCCCAGCAAAAGCGGGATCCAGGAGCGGAGGAAGTAACCTCCTGGTCGCGGGGGGACGTGCTGCGCGACCGGCGCTTCCAACTGGTATTGCCAATCGTACTGTTTATCCCCTTCGTCTTTACCGGACTGGTGTTCAACCAATCGGTCATCGCGGATCAGCGCGGCTATACAGCCGAAACAATGGCTTACGGACTGAGTACGTACGGACTCGTGCGCGTGATCTTCCTCCTCTTCGGTGGCGACCTCATCGACCGGGTGGGACCCACCCGCCTCCTACGCTTCGTACTGATGCCGGCGGTGGCGGGATTGTTGGTGCTCATGCTGGTGGAAGCCACCTGGGCCGTACCCGTCTTCTTCGGCCTGATGGCGGTCAGCGGAGGTACGGATTCGGTAAATACCCCGGCCCTTTGGGCGGAGCGTTACGGACCTAGGTTTCTGGGTAGTATCAAGAGTACCGTCCGCCTGTTTGTCGTTATTTCCAGCGCGGCGGCGCCCATCCTGTTTAGCTACGGCCTGGGCTGGAGCATGCGGGGCTGGTTGATCATCCTCGTTATTTACGGACTGGTCTGTATCGCCCTGGCTATGGGCGAGCGGCGGGTCGACCGGAAGGGAAGGGAGATGGCGGCGGAGCGCAGGAGCTAAGGCGATTACCTAATAGCCATGCAGGGTCACTCCCGGTTAGCAAAACGGCAAAACATAGTGGGTACTGCGGCCCGCTCCTTTTTGGATTAGGGCACCGATTTCGGTAAGGCGTTTGAGTGCTCGGGCCGCGGTAGGCTGCGATACCCGGTTGATGCGCATGTACTTCTTAGTGGTCATTCCTCCTCGGAACCCTTCTGGCCCGGAATTGAGCATCTTTTGTATCGCCTTGTCTTCGTGGGCCGCAAGGGCTCCCCGCAATCCGGAAAGGTAGTTGTGCTTTTTCAGCGTAAATGCGATCAGCGAGTCCGCGTAGTGCAGCGACTCCAGCAGTACTTCACTGAAGTAAACCATCCAGGGCGTTATATCAAGACTCCGGCTGGATTGATTTAAAGCCGTATAGTATTCCTTTTTTCTGCCTTCTATAGTATGCGAGATACTAAAGGGAACGAATACCCCGAGGGACTGACTCAGCATTTTTTCGAGAATAGCCCGACCGATACGACCGTTGCCATCTTCGAAAGGGTGGATACTCTCGAACCACAAGTGCGCTACTCCCGCTTTAGACACGCCGGTTACCGACTGGGGTTTGGGGGAGTTACAGTAGGCAACCAAAGGCGGCATTTCGGCTGGAACCTGACTCGCCGCCGGTGCTTCGTAGTGTATTTCCTGACGGTACTCGGAACCACTCACTATGCGCATCGGCGATAGCCCACGACGATAGTCTCCAACTACGTTTAAGCGGTTTTCGTATCCTAGCAGCAATTCATGCCAGTACTTTAGGGTAGTTTCGGTCAGGGGGCGGGGGAAAGTATCCCGATTGAGGATGATTTGCTGACCGATTGCCTGGGCTCGTAAATCCCTTACGTTCCTGACCGTTGCACCCAGGTTCAGGTTGTTCGTAACCGAAGACACCAGGTCCTGTCGACTCACCACTTCCCCCTCTATGCTGGAAGTACTTCTTGCTTCCTCCACTAATCGCTCCACCAAGTAATCCTGCACTTCCTGCGCGGGAAGCAATCGTATACGGTCAACCAATGTCACACTTCTTTCGCAGTACTTCCGGAGTCCGCTCTCCACCGCGAGTTCATCCCACCGAAAGGAGGGCCACGATTCGTGCTGCCAATTGTAGGATGACATGATTGTTATGTTTAATCATGTCAAATATAGTTTAAAATGAAACGATTGTGGACGGTTAGGTATCATTACCCGTTCCACCCTCCGCATCCGACACCCGACAACCAAAAATCCTACCAATAAATCGGCCCCGAACCCAAGTACTTCTCCGCGATCGGCCGGTAGTAATCCAACACCTCCTCCAGGTCGTATACCCGTTGGCTCTTGGTGTAGAGGTCGTATTTATTGAAGTCCCGGATGATCTCCAGGTAGCGTTGATCTCCTTCGTTCGTTAGCTCGGTGTAGGCGCCACCGGAATGCCAGGGATAGAAGGAGTGGTAGCGGATCATGATCATCGCTTCTTCCGGTAGGGTATTCGTTGCGTGGTGGTTGAGAACCTGATACAGGTACTCATCGTGACCCCAGGCCAGGTCCACGTTGTCGATGCCGCAGTTCGGCTCGTACTTGCCGATTGGTGTGTTGTAGCGGGGGTCCTGCATGTCCGGATTCAATGTGTTGAACTCGGGGTACACGCAGGAATCGGGCAGGGCGCAGCCCACGACGAAAACGTCGCCGACCGTACCCCACTGCTCGTCCTGGCTGGTACCGTCGGCATCGCTGCCCCAGAGGAACATGACCTTGCCAAGATCGTGGATGAGCCCGGTCAGTTGCATCCAGTCGGGGCGACCGTCCGCGCGGATGGCTTCGGCGCTCTGGATGAGGTGCTGGACGTTGGGGAGGTCGAGGTCGGGGTCGCTGACGTCGATCAGGTTATTCAGCTCGCGCATGGCGTCCCACAGGTCCATGGGCTTATCGAAGGTCAGGTACTTCGCCTGCATACGTTGTACGTAATCGACCGTCTGGTTCTTACGCATCTTCCGGTAGTGCTCCCGTACGGCTACGGAGACGTCGGGTGCATCGTAATTTCTAAAGACTTTTGCTTCCGCCATGATGGGGTGACTTATGGATGAGGTAAAACGCCTATACGTTTCCCAATGAAAGATAGAGTAAAAGCGTCACCAGCACCAGGAATACGCTGAAGCCCCTGGCATATTTCCACGGGTGCAGATCGAGGAGGCCGGCATCCGCCATGATAAAGGTAGGCTCTTTCGATCCCCAGTAGGAGACGATGTGCATCACGATAAGATTCAGTACGAATTCGATGCCCCAGATATGGACGAAATGGAGGGGTACCTCCAGCCCGTAATCCATAATCACGTAGAACAGCAGACCGAACAGTAAGCCGGCCTTCGCCCCCGTAGCGGATACCCGCGGAAACAGGAAACCCGCGATGATGACACTGGCGATCGGTATGAAGAAGATACCGTTCAGTTGCTGGAGTAACTGGTACAGACCGTTCGGGGCATTGGCGACAAAGGGGGCGATGCCGATCGCAAACACGGCCAGCAGGGCGGAGGTCCACTTGCCGATCCGCACCAGCCGTAGCTCGCCGGCATTTCGCTCGATGTACCGTTTATAGATGCCCAAACTGAAGACGGTGGCGGCACTGTTCAGCGTGCTGTTGAAGGTGCTGAAAATGGCCCCCATCATGACGGCTACGAAAAAGCCCGTCAGCCAGCCGGGCAGTACACGCTTGACGAGGAGGGGGTAGACGCTGTCCGGGTTGTCGTAGAGGCTTTCCCCGTAGTAGTAAAAACCGATCAGGCCGGGCAATACGATGATCAGGGGAATCAGGATCTTGAACAGGCCGGTCAGCAGCAGCCCCTTCTGCGCCTCCTTCAGGCTTACCGCTCCCAGCACCCGCTGGATGATGGATTGGTGCATCGTCCAGAAGTACAGCTGGTTGATGACCAGGCCGGTGAACAGTACCTCGAAGGGGAGGATCGCCGAGCGGGCACCCGCGCCAACTCCCGGCTCGTCGCTGATCACGTCAAATTTTTCGGGGGCGTGCTCGAAGACTATCCGCAAACCTTCCAGCGGGTCGCCGTCACCGATGCCCACCAGGGCAAGCAGCGGCACCAGCAAGCCCGCCACCAGCAGGCCGAAACCGTTCAGGGTATCGGTATAGGCTACCATCTTGAGCCCGCCGAAGATGGCGTACACCGCTCCGATGATACCCACCACCACGACCGTGACGATGATCCCCTCCTGCACGCTGATGTCAAGCAGCTCGGAGATGCCGAAGATGGCCTCGATATTCAGGGCTCCGGTGTACAGGACGATCGGCAGCAGGGTAGCCACGAACGAGATGATCAGGAGCAGGGCGACGAGGGTGCGGGTGAGGCCGTCGAAGCGTTTTTCCAGGAATTCCGGGATAGTCGTCAGGCCCATCTTCAGGTACCGCGGCGCGAAGTACAGCGCCCCCACGACCAGGGCCAGGGCGGAGGTTACCTCCCAGGCGACGATGATGGCGCCGTTGCGGTAGGCCGAGCCGTTCATGCCCACGAGGTGCTCGGTCGAGATGTTGGTCAGCAGCAGGGAGCCCGCAATGACGAGCCCCGTGAGTGACCTTCCGCCCAGGAAGTAGCCGTCCTGCGTGTCCAGCCGGTCGCGGCGCAGTTGCCAACTCGCGTAGAAGGCCACGAAGCCGGTGTACAGGAAAAAGGTGAGCAGGGTGGTTCCCATCTGGCTGGAAGGCCTAATTCGCAGATCGTAAGTGTAAGCTCCAAGCGTAAGCCTGGCCGTTTTAAATGTAGGTTTTTTAAGACTTATACCGTTTCAGCCAGTCTGCTCCCGTCGCACCGCTGGCTGCGATGGTTGGGCTTGCGAAAAAGTCTATAGAAAGTCGTCCCTTTCCAGGGGCCTCTTTACCGGCTCCTGCAGGTCCAGGTGATCGGGATCATTCAACCGGTCACGTTCATTGCGTATCTGCTCCTTCAGCTCCCGTTTCCGGATCAGGCGATCCAGTTCTTTCTCCAGCTCCTCCTCTTCCCAGTCGGAATTCACGCCGAGTATTTCCAGGTTTTCCGTCCCGAACGTACCGAAGTAATGCGCCGCTACGCCAATTCCCCAGGTCAAGGCTACGATAATCACCGGGAGCATTTCCCCATTGTTTTCGAAGTACATGATCGTGTACAGGAGTGCCAGGGTCAACACGTAAGCGATCAGGTGAAAAACGAAGCCTTTCTTCGCCTTTACCTTTTTCCCGGCCCGCTCGTATAGGTCATCTTGTTCCATCCGTTGCTGCTTTTGCTAATATTTTTCCTTTTAGTGCTGCGTCCGCTTTCGTAGAGTAAAATACCCATTTTTAGGCTGACACGGCAATCGGGGCGTTTCAAATCACCCTACACCACCGGGATGGCAGGGAAACGGTGACGTATCAAAGCAGCGGGCCGTACGCACTTTTGCGGCGGAGCGCAGGAAAAAAGCACTTCCCAAACGGGCAGGCCGGTGAATGCCCGAACAGTAGCGAAGGGAATCCGGTAAAATCTTTCGCCGTGTACGTTAGCTTTAGCCCGGTAGCTATCACTTAAGGCTGCTATCCGCTCGCAAGCGTAATGCAAGTTCGGCCATTCCGGATGTTACCAGCTGTACACCTGATTGATGGTGGCGCTGAATTCTAGCAAAATAGGAAGTTATGAATCAATTAGGCTGCCGAATCGGCTTCGTTACCCCCGATAACCATCTTCGACCGGCGGGTTTTCTCGTGCTGATTCTCCTTCCTGTATTACTCGGGGGACAGTCGCTGAGCAGTGACCGCATTGCCCAGCTCACCGAACAAGCCCTACCCACCGCCCTAACCGAACTCACCACCTTCCTCGCCATTCCCAACGACGGTAACTACCCCGAGCAGGTCGAAGCCAACCTCGCCTGGTGCCGGGAACGGTTCGCGGGGCTAGACTATACCCTCACCCGCATCGAAACCCCCGGCCAGCCCCTGCTCTTCGCCGAGCGTACGTTCGGGGCGGACTTGCCCACCGTACTCTTCTACCTGCAGATTGACGGACAGCCCGTGGACACCACCGCCTGGGATCAACCCAATC
>JBASAV010000768.1:0-2168 GCA_049650785.1 Lewinella sp.
GGATCGCTTTCCTCGCTGGGTCGGGTAAACGGTTCGAAGGTGACGAGGGCGGCGAGTCCACGGCCGTCGACGGCCCGAAACAGGGAATCAAAGCGGCCGTCGCGGATTTCCTCGAAGTCCGTGAATATATGCTCCGCCTCCACGTCAGAGGCGCCCAGCAGACGCTCCTGTGGATCGTACAACCCGAAGGTGATGGGTGCCGTGCGGTGGTCGTCATCGGAGGGAGACCGGGGAGGAACGCCATAGATATCCGCTTCCCCCCGGCTGAGATGCCGAACCACCGCTGGCACATCCGGTAATTCCCCGCCGTAGTCTTCTTCGGTTAATGCAAAAATGGGCACCCGAATAAAGCGCAGGCGGTGCAGCCGCCGGTACAGATCCTCTACTGGAGACAAATTGGTAGGATAGGCATCCAGCTTCCCCTCTGCGGCATACCGATAGGTCACGGAAGCAGCATCCACGACGTCATCACCCGGGTAATACTCCATCAGGCCGGGGTAGCCGGCCGGAGCCCATACCAGCTGGGTTTGGGGAGCAATTTCGCGGAGAACGGATGCCAGGCGGCGGAAAGACTCGATAAATATTCTCGGATACTGCTGCCAGGGATACTGGCTGACCGGTACTTCCACATTAGGATTGAAGCGGACATAGATCCCTTCCCCCGTCCGCGGCAGCGACCGGGCGAACTCACGGAAAAGTTCGTCGTATTCGCCCTCCGCCACGTCGTTCAAGGGATTATCGCGGTAGCTATCCGCCCCGTGGCTCCAGGTACGCAGGGTGACCATCAGCGGGACGGACGACTCCTCCAGCAAGGCTTGTTCTTCCGTGGAGATCTTCCAGCCGGCGTGGTAATTCAAATCCAGGGTCAAATGGGAGATATCGGTCGCAGGCTTTCCCGCTATTCCGTTCTCCCATTCGAAGACGGCAAAGGTTTCCGTTTGTTGATCGCGGTATAGCTCACTGTCGCGCTGTAGAAAGGGAACGGCAATGCCCCATCCCAGATAAGGAGCTATCAGGTAGATCAGTATGCCGATGGACACCAGGCTCACCAGTATCCACCGAATAGCTAAATGACTTTTTCTGCTCATTCCAGGGAATCGTAATAGTTGGCTTGGTGCTGTACCCAGGCACCAATTCGAAGTCTGGCTTGGGCGATAGCAGACGGAGGCACCGTATCGGCTATATCGTGCTTCTCCTGTGGATCCGCTGCCAGGTTATAGACTTCCACCGAGCCTTTTGATTCGTTGAAGATAAACTTCAGATCGCCATCGCGGTAACCGAAGTACAACTGCGTCCAGGGAGAAAAGAAGAAGGCTTCCCGACCGTGGGACGCCAGCAGGTCGTGACTCTGAGGGCTGACCCCGTTGTCTGCTCCCAGGAGCGCCAGGATGGTTGCCGGAATATCCTTCACGCCCCCGAGCCCGGTGTTTCGTCCGCCGCTGAACAGCACTGGATTGATGAGGTACAGGGGCACCCGAATATCCTCCTCGTATAGGGTATTACCGTGGCCGTGGTGGCCGTGCTGCCCGAAAGCTTCCCCGTGGTCGCCCATTACGACTACCAGCGTGCTGCTATCCTGGCCCGTTGATTGCAGCCCGGAAATAACGTCATCTACCATTTCCATTCCATATTCCAGGGCATTGAGGTAGCGATTCTGGTAGAGATCCGTCGTCCCGAAGTCCGTTTCCTGGTTGGAAAGATAGTAGGGGTAATGGGATTGAATCGTCCAGATGACGGAAGCAAACGGACTCTCTTCTTCACCGGCCCACTGCGAGAACCGGTCGGCGAGGCAGTGATCGTCGATACCCGCACTTTCCTTGTAATCCTCGGACTGCAGCGTGTACTTGCGGTCACAGGCAATATCTTGGTAGTCTTCTACCGTGTCGAACTCGCGGTGCTGGAGAAACTCCATACCGCGCTGCCAGCTCAGATCGCCCGATGTAAAGAACGACGTCCGGTATCCCCGATTCGCTAATTCGGCGGGCAGCGAAGCAAATGGATAGTCCGTGAATTCCCGCGTCACGCTTTCGTAGCTGAGCTTGGGATACATTCCGGTCATCAGGGAAACCATCGTAGCATTGGTGGAAGGGGCATGCGCGTATATGTTCTCGAAGTAGAGCGCATTGGGTAGGTGATCGCTCAGGCTTTGTTGCAGCGAAGTATAGGCC
>JBASAV010000769.1:0-3864 GCA_049650785.1 Lewinella sp.
GGCCTGGGGGATATTGTCGAATCCCTCGCGAACGGTTTCTTTATGGGTAAGCTTCCCTTCCTGCAGCCACTGGGCGAGATGCTTGACGCCGGCGGCGAATTTGTCCGCGTGATCGGAGACGATGAAGCCCTGCATGAGTGCACTTCGCTTCACCAGGAATGGCCGCGGACTGACGCTACGGGGCAACTCAGTGCTGTTGTAGACGGCGATGACACCACAGTTGATGGTGCGGGAGAACTTGTTGATGTGAAAGAGGACGGCGTCGGAGATCTCGCCGCCGACATTATCGAAGTAGACGTCGACTCCGTCGGGGCAGGCCTCGGCGATGGCCGCGGACATATCCTTTGTCGTCTTGTAGTTGATGCCGGCGTCGAATCCGAACTCCGACTTCAGCATCTCCACCTTTTCGTCGGTACCGGCGATACCGACGACCCGGAGACCCAGAATCTTACCGATTTGTCCGACCACGCTACCGACGGCCCCGGCTGCTCCGGAAACGACGAGTGTCTCATCGGCTTTGGGCTTTCCGATTTCGGTCAGTCCGATATAGGCGGTAAGCCCCGTCATGCCCAGGACGCCGAGATAGGCGGAAAGTGGCGCCCGGTCCGGGTCAACTTTCTGTAGCCCCTTGGCGCTGGCGACCTGCTGTTCCTTCCAATCCAGCGAACCGGAAACATGATCCCCCTTTTGGAAGCGGTCGCTATTCGATTCGATCACCTCGGCAATGATGCCGGAGGATATGGGCTTGCCGACCTCAAAGGGCGGGACGTAGGAGGGGGCATCGCTCATCCGACCGCGTAGGTAGGGATCGACCGATACGTAGTGGGTACGCAGGAGAACTTCCCCGTCTCCGGGTGTAGAAACCTCCGAGGTGGTCATGTCGAAATTCTCCAGGGTCGGCTTTCCGGACGGACGGCTTTTTAGCTGGATGGTCTTATTGTAACTCATGATGATGTTGTTTATCGTTTGATGCTGTCCCAGGCCATCCGGTAGACTTCGTCGATCCGGGGCTGGGTGATTTCGTAGAGGTCGCGCTGTTGCATGTGGAGCAGGAAAGCGATGGGATAGATGCTGAAGGCGTAGAGCTGGTAGGGCGATACGTCGCGGATAAGGCCCCGCGCCTGCCCCCGCTCCCACAGGTCGAGCAGTGGCCGGAGGTGGCGGAGGCCTTCCTGGCGGCTGGGCTCGTCGATCATGGGGGTATTATCGCACTGGGAGAGAAAGACGGCCTTGTCCCGCTCCCGGAGCTTAAACGCGGCGATGTTATACCAGATCGTACGAAAATCGTCTTCAACGGAATCGGTGGCGGCGTAGTCCCGGAACGCCGATGTGCTGAACGCCTCCTTCACTTCCAGGTACACCTTGTTGACCAAGTCCTGCTTGCCGTCGAAGTAGCGGTAAATGGTGCCCGCCGCTACGCCCGCCTGCTTCGCGATCAGGGACATGGGGGCGGCGTGGAAACCGTTGTTGTTGACCAGGTCGATGACGGCCGCGATGAGCGCGCTTCGTTTGGCTTGTCCTTTTTCCGTGGTGGTCATGGTGCAGTAGATAGGAGGTGTTAAGTAAATGAACGTTCATTCACTTTGTTTAGAGCCCACCTCCGTTTCACTCATTTAAATGGTGACCAAACCGTTTGGTGATTGGTGGACTTTGCGAGGCAACCCGTTACGGGGCCGGTTTTTACCTGCGCTCCGGCGCCCACTTTTCAGATTTATGCTACTGACTCCGGGCCTCCGGTCGGTCCACGATGATTTTTTGGATTAAAACGTACAAAATCCAGAACGTTAAGGTGAGCAATAGCAGCCTGGGCAGAAAAGAGAGGAAGCCTCCATTGTAATAGAGGTAGCCCAGTACCATAACCGAGGTGGCGTACGACATGACGACTCCCGAGGTGTTTTTGGGCTTTATGGAGAACACCCGTGATAGGAGAACCATCAGTAGTAAACCGATCACCGTACCAAACGCGGAATATATGGCCAGATAGAGAAGTCCGGCCATCGACCCGACCCAATACATTGGCTTCATACCGGTGGATAGATAGCTTACTATTTCAACAATTGCTTGTCCGGAAAATAGGAGGAGGAAATAGACCAATCCTACCTGCGCCCAGTACGCCGCGTGGTCGGTGATATGGTAAGGGCTAATCATGATATGGGTTTTGTAGCTAGACCTTTAAAACTGTGTCCAATAGAAGCGGGCTAATCTCAGTATTTCGATTAATTACCGAGATTTGGCCTATGGACATCGCGCAGCTTATTTGTCCAGCGAATCAATACCCAAAACAGGAGCGAAAGCACCGCGGAGATAACCGTAAGGATAAACGGGTCAGCCATTAGCGATAAAAAGGCCAGAATGACAAGGGATGCGGTATACGCCATTACGATACCCTTATTGTCGTATTTCTTTACCCGAAAAAAAGCGGAAATGAGCATCATCAACAGAAGCCCTATGAATGTTCCGATTACAGCGTATAAAAGCATGAGTGATCTTCCGCTGGAGCTGTCTATCCAACTCGGAGACTGGCCTTCGGTTAGTAAAGCGGAGAGGTCTAAGAGTGCCAGCGCTAGGATAGAAAGTAAAAGGTATATCGACCAAACAATGGTCCAGTGAATTAACAGGCTCCGCATGGTAGGCACGCTTTATTATTAGAATGGATAAGTGTTATTGGTTCGATCGGATCTGCACTCAATGGCCCATATTCCACATTTTGGGCCCGCGCAATTCATTCGTCCAGCGACTAACTCCCCAAAATAGGAGCGAGGGCGTGGTAGCGATTAGCATAATAACCATTGGGTCAGCTTCGACGGAAAAACAACCCACCGTGAGGAGGGATACGCTATACATCATCACCATTTTCTTATTATCGTGTTGCTTTACACGGAATACGGCCGAGATGATAATCATCAATAGCATACCCGCAAGAGTACCGAATATACATAACAGAACCATGATGTAGCTTCCAATAAGAGTATCTATTGGGGCCGGAGGATGGACGCCGGGTAATAGATAGTTTGAGATATCGATGCCCGTTAAGTCAATAACCAATAGTACAAAGTAGAGTATTCCAATACGAGTCCAGAATGCTATCGTGCTAATCATTTTAGCGGATTTATCCACTTCAGTAACCGAGGGTAGCCATTTAAAATTGCTCTTTACAAGTAGGAGAGTTGGGGCAATTTGCGGCCCGAAGACATCCGGGCGAACGTCACACCACCACCACAAATCCCACATTCCCCCCACCCAACGTAAGTTTGCCCGTCTTCCACCGTTGTACGTATTACAGTCACTTGCCTTGTCGATCGAATGAAACGCTTTTTACTACCGCTTTGTCTCTGCTTCTGTGTAAGTCTCTGCGCCCAGGACGCGGCTGCTACCGATCACGTACTGTGGTACGACGAACCCGCCGAATACTTCGAAGAAAGCCTCGTCCTCGGTAATGGCCGCATGGGCGCTACCGTCTTCGGCGGGGTGGAAACGGACACGATCTTTCTGAATGACCTTACGCTCTGGTCCGGCGAACCGGTAGATACCTCCGTCGACCGAGACGCTCACGAGGTACTCCCCGCCATCCGGGAGGCGCTGGCCCGCGACGACTACGAAGCCGCCGACTCACTCAATGTCGGCTTACAGGGGCCTTATTCCGAGTCCTACGCTCCGCTCGGGACGATGCGGCTTCGTTTTGACGGTCAGGCTAATGCGACCAGCTACTACCGCGAACTGGATATTGCCAACGCTACCGCCCGCGTCCGCTACCGGGCCGGAGGCACCACTTTCGAACGGGAATACTTCGTGAGCCACCCCGACCAGGTCGTAGTGATCCGACTGACCGCCGACCGGCCCGGTGCCCTCCATACTACCCTGGAC
>JBASAV010000770.1:0-9233 GCA_049650785.1 Lewinella sp.
ATGCGCGTGATAGTGACCGTCTGGTATTCGGTAGGGAGTAGCTCCTTATCGTTTTCAAACGTCAGGCTGACGGAAGCCAGGTTGCCAGGCTTCTTTTTCTTCGTCCCGTTAAAAATGATGGAGGCCATCTTATCCAGGCGGAGTTCGGAACCCTTCTGCTCTCCGAGCACCCAGCGAATGGCATCCACGATATTACTCTTACCGGAACCATTCGGACCAACGATGCCAATTACGTCGGCATCAAAGTTCACCACCGTTTGGTTGGCGAAGCTTTTGAAACCTTTTATATCGAGTTGCTGCAGGCGCATACGGCGCGCGAAGGTAAGCCCTTGCGGGCACTCGCCGAAGGATTAGAGGTGGCGTGTTCGGACATAAAACTCTTTGTCGCGAACGCCGAAGGCCTTTACCAGCCGCGGACTCACGACCAGGACAACGCGACTGTCGTAGACCTCCTCGGGGATACGGGCCACTACCCGCGCATAGATGGTTTTACGGCTGCGTGGATCTTCTACTTCGATGATGCTGCCGATGGGTGCGGTACGGTGGAGGACCATCCACTTACTCTGGTCGCCCCGTGTTGTCCAGGCAGCCTTGCCGGTGGTGAATTTTAGCCGACGCTGGCTCATCGTGGAATCCCACTGTACCCGTAAGCCCCGGTTTTGCAGGATGTATCTATCCTCGATCTTGACCTGGTGGTCGGCGGTGATGCCGTCGATCCGCAAATACCCGATGGTGAGGACGCGGCCGGGCTCCAGATCCTGCGCCTTGAGGCCGGGGTTCAGGACATGCAGCAAACTGTCACTGGTCTGGTTGAGCGTTCTTCGCGACAGGCCGTACAGGGTTTCACCGGGCGACAGTCGGTACCGGACCGGTACGAACCACGCTACACTATCGCGGGTATAACTCGGTCGTAACTCCCCCTTTGGAATGGTTACCGTAACGCGGGTACCTGGCTTGTAGCCTAGCTGTAGTCCGGGATTCAGTCGGTAAATATCGTCAAGTGAATGGCCGTAGAAGCGTGCGGCCCCGTACAGGGTCTGCCGGGGAGCCAGCTTGTGATCGAAGAGCAGGTGGCCGCTTAGGGCGTCAAACCGTACGATAACGGTATCGGAGGGCAGTAGAAAATACAGACTATCCCCGGTTGCCCCGGCCTCTTGTGTGAAAAAGCCCGCCGCAAAAATGAGCAGAAGAAAGCATTTGGGAAGGATACCCATGTATTGGCAACAGTAAAGCGGAAAATCGTAGAATGCCCTACGAAGGTAAGGAGAAGCAGGCAGAGCGAAGCATCCCGGGGGCATAGGAAATCGTTAAAATGTTATCACAACTTTAAGCGTTTGGTAAGGAGACAGCACAATTTGGCTTCCAACCATCTTAGCAGTGTAGTGTTTCCTTATTGTGAGAAGTCCCTGCGCCAAACATTTGTGGCGTAGCGGGGCGAATTGTCAGGATTTTTTGTCAGTTAATCTCTACTGGCACAGTTCTTTCACTTTCGCCTTAACTTTAGGGCAGGTGGTTTCTATCGTGCATGATGTTGCGCCCTTTATCCCCGCCCGATTTTATTTATTACCCCACAACATTTATTGAATGAACCCTCCACAGCGGGAATTTAACCCCGAAATAAAACAGGCAATGGCCCGCGGCAAGCAGGAGGCTGAAAAGATGGGCCACACCTACGTGGGCCCCGAACACCTGCTGCTTGGCGTTCTCAGCATGGGGAACACCCTGGCGACCAAGGTGCTCAAGAATTTGGCCGTCGATATTGAGACGCTGGCTGACACCCTCCGGGAGAACGTGCAGCGCAACGGTGGCCAGAGTAGCGGCCATTCCATATCCAAAATGCCCCTCAACGACAAGGCCGATCGCGTCCTAAAGGTCACCTTCCTGGAAGCGAAGGCGCTGAAGACCACGCAGGTCAGCCCCGAACACCTTATCCTTTCTATTCTACGCAATAAAGAGCTGCCGGCGACGAAAATTCTGCGGCAATTCGAGGTAGAGTATGAAATTTACAAAGCAGAATTAGACTACGTGAAAGACGAAAAAGACTTTACCGAAGACGAGACCTTGCCCATGAACCAAGCACCCGGCAGCGGGGAAGAAAGCTTCGAAGACGATGATTCCGGCCGCGGTGGTCAGGGTCGCGGCGCTCGCGGTCAGGGTAATTCCAAATCCCGTACCCCCGTGCTCGACAATTTCGGGCGCGATATCACCGCCCTTGCCGAAGAAGATCGTCTCGATCCCATTATCGGAAGGGAAACGGAAATCGAGCGGGTATCGCAGATACTTAGCCGTCGGAAGAAAAATAACCCGATCCTTATTGGCGAACCCGGTGTCGGTAAGACGGCCATCGTAGAAGGTCTCGCCCTTCGCATCCGCGACCGCAAGGTGAGCCGTACCCTCTTCGATAAGCGCATCGTCATGCTTGACCTTGCCGCCCTGGTAGCCGGTACCAAATACCGCGGTCAGTTCGAAGAACGGATGAAGGCCATCATGACCGAGCTGGAGAAAAGCCGCGATGTCATCCTCTTCATCGACGAGATTCACACCATCGTCGGTGCCGGTGGTGCCACAGGTTCCCTGGATGCGAGTAATATTTTCAAGCCCGCACTCGCACGCGGTGAGCTTCAGTGTATTGGTGCTTCTACCCTGGACGAGTATCGCCAGCACATTGAAAAGGACGGCGCGCTCGATCGTCGCTTCCAGAAGGTTCTGGTCAACCCGCCCAGCGCCGAGGAAGCCGTACATATCCTTAACAACATTAAGCCCAAGTACGAGGACTTCCACAACGTCAACTACTCCGATGATGCCATCGAGGCCTGTGTTAAGCTGAGTGACCGGTACATCACGGATCGTTTCCTGCCGGATAAAGCCATTGACGTACTCGACGAGGTAGGTGCGCGCACCCACCTGAAAAACATTACCGTTCCCGAGCATATCGAGGAGGTAGAGAAAAAGATCGAAGCCGTCAAGGAGCAGAAAAACGCGGCCGTAAAGAATCAGCAGTACGAGCGTGCCGCCGACCTTCGCGACCAGGAAAGCAAGCTCCAACGGAATTTGGAGGACGCCAAAAAGCAGTGGGAAGAGGAATCCAAGACGAAGCGCTACCCCGTTGACGAAGAGGACATTGCCGAAGTTGTCAGCATGATGACCGGTATCCCCGTACGTCGGGTCGCCCAGAACGAGAGTAAGAAGCTCGTCGGTATGGAGAAAGACTTACAGGCCGTCATCATCGGTCAGGATAACGCCATTACTAAGGTCACAAAGGCCATCCAGCGTAATCGAGTAGGTCTAAAGGATCCCAAGAAACCCATTGGTACGTTCATCTTCCTCGGCCCAACCGGTGTCGGTAAGACCGAGTTGGCCAAGGCCCTGGCGAAGTACATCTTCGACAGCGAAGAAAGCCTGATCCGTATCGACATGTCCGAATACATGGAGAAATTCAGCGTCAGCCGTTTGATCGGTGCGCCTCCGGGCTACGTCGGCTACGAAGAAGGCGGACAGCTTACCGAAAAGGTACGCCGTAAGCCCTACAGCGTCATTCTGCTGGATGAGATCGAAAAGGCCCACCCGGACGTCTACAACATTCTCCTGCAGGTACTCGACGACGGTCAGTTGACCGACGGCATGGGGCGTAAGGTGGACTTCAAAAACACCATGATCATTATGACCTCCAACATTGGTGTACGCCAGTTGAAGGATTTTGGTCAGGGTGTCGGCTTCGCCACCAAGGCCCGGACGGAAAATGCCGAAGAAAACAGCAAATCCGTTATCAATAATGCCCTGAAGCGGACCTTCTCTCCGGAGTTTCTCAACCGTATTGACGACGTGGTGATCTTCAACAGCCTAGGCCAGGAGGAAATATTCCGCATCATCGATATCGCGCTTTCCGATCTTTACAAGCGCCTTACCGGACTCGAGTTTACGCTCCAGCTGGCCGAAGACGCCAAGAAGTTCGTGGCCGAGAAAGGCTTCGATCCGCAGTTCGGTGCCCGTCCCCTGCACCGTGCTATCCAGAAGTACATCGAGGACCCGCTTGCGGAGTTCATCCTCAATAACAATCCCGACGGCGGGGCATCCCTCGTCGCCAAACTGAATGAGGCCGGCGACGGACTGACCATCGCACAACAGGAGGCGGTTACTTCCGAAGAGTAACCGACGTCCACTGACAAAATTCCGGTTCGGCACCTTCGCCGGGCCGGAATTTTTCTTTTATGGTTAATCGGGCCAGGATGCCCGGCTTGTTTGAACTTTCCTTTATTCCATACTTTTACATTTTATAACATAATTCAACCATCTATTGGCAAAGAGAAGAGGCGGCGGCCGCAACCGCTACACACGCAGAGAAGACACCACCCCCCAATTCCGCATCAACGACATGATCCGGGTACCCGAAGTACGCCTCGTAGGCGATAACCTCGAGGAGATATCGGAGGAAATCGGCACCAAGCTGGAAGGCGGTACCGTATTCGACACCCGCCAGGTAAAAGGCTGGGGTCGTGATTTGGGACTCGATCTCGTCGAGATCAGCCCGAATGCCAAGCCTCCGGTAGTTCGCCTAACGGACTACAAAAAGTTTCTCTACGAAAAGAAGCGGAAAGAAAAAGAGATTCGCAATAAGGCCGTGAAGACGGTCATCAAGGAAGTTCGCTTCGGCCCGAATACCGACGATCACGATTTTGACTTTAAAGTCCGCCACGCCCGGGGATTCCTCGAAGATGGTGCCAAGGTCAAAGCGTACGTCCACTTCCGTGGCCGCTCCATCGTTTTCAAGGACCGGGGAGAGCTGCTCCTGCTGCGTTTCATGAAGGATGTTGAAGACCTGGGTGCCGCCGAAGCCATGCCGAAAATGGAAGGCCGCCGCATGAACGTCATCATCAGTCCCAAGAAAGTCCAAAAAGGATCTTCCAAATCAAAGTCTAAGTCCAAAGCGGACGGCGACGGCGAGGAGTAAGCGTCCCACACTTCAAGGCAATACGCCCGCTCAATTTATTTGGGTGGGCGTATTTCGTTACTAAGCCGCCTAAAATTTTTCGTATTGGCCATCATTCACACGTCCACCTTCGCTTCCTCCCACGCACGCGTCCATCAGGCCCCGAAGGACGGCAAACCGGAGTTCGCCTTCATTGGTCGCAGTAATGTGGGTAAGAGCAGTCTGATTAATATGCTGACCCAGCGGAAAGAGTTGGCCCACACCAGCGGCAAGCCCGGTAAGACTCAGTTGTTGAATTATTACCTGATCAACCAGAGCTGGTACCTGACGGACCTCCCGGGATATGGCTACGCCAAGCAGAGTAAAAAGACACGTGCCAAGTGGGAAACCCGCACGGAAAATTATTTCCTCAAACGGCAGACCCTCGTGAGCACCTTCGTGCTTATCGACAGCAATATCCCTCCTCAGCTCATCGACCTGGAATTCGTCAACTGGTTGGGCGAGCATGGCGTCCCCTTCGTACTGGCCTTCACCAAGACCGACCGCAAAAAAGCGAGGGACGGTGAGCATATGGAAGCTTTTCAAGCGGCCCTGCGCGAAACCTGGGAAGAGCTTCCGCCGGTCTTTGCTACCAGTGCCCTCAAGGAAACCGGACGGGAAGAGGTGCTGGAATACGTCCAAACTGCCCTGAATGCGGTACATTGGCCCTTCGAGGCAAGCACTAAATAGAGCACATTCCACCGCTTGAGAACCTTATAGCAGTATGAGTGCGACTCCCGCCAACAACAGACTCCCACCACCCGGCTTTAACCGGGAAAACCGGCCGTACGACCACACCGTCCCGGAGATCAACGATTGGGAGATCTATCGCCTCAGTGAGGACCGACAGGCATTCATCCAAACGCTGGAGCAAGCCAGTAAGCAGCGTATTCTACAGGAAAGTGGCGACAACCTGACCGACGTACTCAGCAAAACGGTCTTCAGCGAGCAGGAACGTACCCGTTCCGAACCCTGGAAGGTAGATCCTCCTAACGAACGCCGGTACTGGAAACGTCAGGCGAAGCTTCTCGCTACCCAATCACTGGACGAGGACGAGCCAACTACAGCGGAAGAAGCCGCCCGGGCTATCCTGGACCGCATCGTTCGTCGCTATGCAGATGAGATAGTCGGAACGTTCAAAATCCCCACCTTCCGCTTCGCCCGGCGATTCCTGACCTTCTTTTTCGGTCGCTTGCTGAACGCGGCCGGCGGACGCAGTTTCACCAGTCTGTTTAGCAAGAAGATGCTCCTTCAGGAAAAGCTCCAGGTGCGCGGCTATGTGGACCAGGTGCGGGAATTGAGCAAGAAAGGGACGGTCATTATGGTCCCCACTCACTTCAGCAACCTGGACAGTATTCTGATCGGCTATGCCCTAGATCAGGTGGCGGGCCTGGAAGCGATGGCTTTTGGCGCCGGTCTGAACCTTTACAATACCGGCTATACCGCCTACTTCATGAACCGCCTGGGAGCCTACCGCGTCGACCGGCGGAAGCGCAACCCTATCTACATGACCACGCTGAAAACGATGAGTAAGCTCATCATCCAGCGTGGCGTACCCTCCCTCTTCTTTCCCGGAGGCACCCGGTCGCGGTCGGGAGCGTTGGAAACCAAACTAAAGCTCGGACTGCTGGGTACCGCAGTGGAAGCTCAGCGAGCCCGCTACCAGGCAGGTCGCGACGATAAGGTCTTTATCGTTCCCGTGATTCTGAGTTACCCCTTTGTCCTCGAAGCGCAGTTCCTGATCGAGCAGCACCTGCGGCGGGAGGGGCAGGATCGATATATCAAAGCCAAGGATAGTTTTCACTCCCTACGCAGCATCCTCAAGTTTGTGTGGGGCGTTTTTAGCAAGGGCAACGAAATTACCATCTCACTCGGCCAACCCATGGATGTCGTGGGTAACCGCGTTTCGGAAGATGGAAAGAGCTATGCCCTGAGTGGCCGTCACGTATCCACGCGGGAATATTTCCGCGACCAGTACGGCAAGATAAACGAAGACTTACAGCGGGAGAATGAGTACACCCGCTTACTAGCCAGCCGGATCGTGGAGCGGTACCATTCCGATGGCATTGTCCTACCCAGTCATCTCGTGAGCTACGCTGCCTTTTCGATTTTGGAACGCTCCTTTCCCAAGGATGACCTATATGCGCTGCTTCGCCTGCCGGCGGAAGACTTTTATTTTCAGCGCGAAGCCCTGGAATCGGTGGTCGAGCAATTGCGGGACACGCTGCTCAAAATGGAGCTGGAGGACCGGGTAAAGGTGAGTGACGAGATCCGCAACACCGCTTCACAAATCATTAAATTGGGTCTGGAAAGTATCGGCAACTATCATATAGATAAGCCGCTTCGGTACGATTCACGCGGACACGTAGTGAGCGACAATTTTTCCATGCTCCACTATTACCACAATCGGCTGTCGACCTACAAGATCAAGTCCAGAATCAAGTTTCCTCAGAATCTCATCGGCGACGAGCGAAAAGAGTGAAGCTCCAGGGTCTGCAGCCCCCGCTTCAGCACGCCGGTCATGCCGGCAATGATTTTCTCGAATAATACGTCGTCCGCCGCAAAATTCTCCTCTCCCAGTTCGATCAGTAGAACGGGTGTTTCTTTAACGGTGCGCAGGTAATCGAGATAGACCTGCTGAACGGACTGCAAGTATTCATCCGTAATGTCCTGCTCGTAGCTCCGCCCACGTCGGCGAATATTGGCCTGTAAGGCCGCGACGGGGCGATGTAAGTAGACGATAAGGTCCGGCTTGGGAAAGGCCACGTCCAGGGCGCGGAAAAGCCGGGTAAAGAGGCGAAATTCCTGATCGCTGAGGCTGTTGCGGGCGAAGAGCATCGTCTTGATAAACAGATAATCCGCCACCGTGCCCTGACTGAAGAGTTCGGGGTTACTCAGTTCCGCCTGGAGCTGCTTATGTCGCTCGGCCATAAAAAAGAGCTCTACCGGAAAGGCATAGCGTTCGGGCTCGCGGTAGAAAAGGGGCAGGAAAGGGTTATCGCTGAACTCTTCGAGGACGAGGCGGTGATTGAATCGCTCGGCCAGCATGCGGGCCAGGGTGGTTTTGCCGGCACCAATGTTTCCCTCGATAACAACGTAGGAAGGTAAAGTCATCACTATTTTTAGGCGTGGCAAAACTAACGCTATCCCTGGGATCTAACGAAGGCAACCGGGAAGAACACCTGCAATTCGCGCGGGAGCAACTGGCCGGGCGCCTGGGATCGGTGCATTACGCTAGCCCGATCGTCTCCACTCCACCGTGGGGGATGACCGAGCAAAGCGATTTTCTCAATCAGGTAATCGTGCTCATTGCCCGGCCCGTATCATCCGGTCAAACCGTTGCGGCCTACCTCCATGCTCTCCTGGATACCACTCAGGCCATCGAACGGGAACGGGGCCGGAAGCGACGCATCCACTGGGGGCCGCGCACCCTGGATATCGACTTGATCTTTGTGGATGACCTGATCTACGAGGACGAACGAATCAGTCTACCCCACCCCTGGTGGCGGCAACGCGCCTTCGTACGCGATCTGCTTCCGCCGGGATTACTCGATCCGTACGGACGTATTCTCGATGCGGGATAATTCCGGCAGTTCTCCTTCCTGGTACCGCTCAGCGATATTATTTATCTCCCGGTCATCCCCATCAAGCCCGTAGTTGATGTAGTCCTGGATCAGCACCCCGTTGACCCGCCGCTTATTGATCGCCTCCCGAAATCGGATGCCGCCCTCTTCCGCTTCAAAGGTGTAAGCCAGAAAATCGAGTTCACCGTTCTCCACGCTGAAGAAGTACCGGTATACGTCGTCAAAGTCCTCCCCGCCCCCGTCTTCTTCAAAGCTTATCCGCACCTGATTGTATGCTTGGCCGCGAATTTCTACCGTATCGAGTAATTCAGCATTTACGGCTGGATCATAAAGCCCGTACGGAAGCAGAAAAAAGTAGCGCACACTGTTGACCGAACTCGCGTAGGCGGCACTGTCTTTGGGGGTCAGCGACTGCAGCGTATCGTGGCGGTAGCGTTTCAGCCCGTCATTGGTCAATTCGTCGCGGACCGCTCGCCCCAAACTATCCGTGAAACTCCGGGTGTATACAAAACTCCCGCCGTCCATTTCGATGGTGTAGTCCCTGTCCCGAAAGGTAAAGGCCATGCGGCTGCTGTCCAGGCCATCCATCCCGTGGGCGCTAACGGCCCGGCTCAGCACGTCCGTAACCGATGGTACATCGGAAGTTTCGGGCGCCGAAGCGCAGGAAGTAAGCCAAACTAAGA
>JBASAV010000771.1:0-2922 GCA_049650785.1 Lewinella sp.
TATGCGAACTGAAAGTCACTATCGACGAGCCGATGCGGTTGGGGCCGACACCCCACGGTGAGCGGGTGATCATTCCCATTACCGGAGGGACTTTTCTAGGTCCAAAAATGAAAGGGACCATACTTGCCGGCGGCGCCGATTACCAGTACGTAGGTATGGATGGACAACGGACCGAGTTGAATGCTATCTATACCATTCGAACGGATGACGGGGTTTTAATCCAGGTGCAAAACACGGGAGTGCTCCACGTTCAGGAAGACATCGGCGGGACTCCCGAGGTATACTTTCGAGCAGCCCCAAAATTTGAAGCCCCTACGGACTCTATATATGACTGGCTGAACAACGCCATTTTCGTTTGCAAACCCGTGGGCCAGGAGGGCTACATATCCATTCAGGTGTGGAAAGTAATGTAGCGACCCACACGGTCCATGAAAAAGGGCGGTACATACGGAATCTACTCTAGCCTACGGACTGACATCGTGAAAGACTGGCATCTCGGCATCGTGCACCAGCGTGATAAACAAAAGGGCCAAAACCCCTAACTTCCAGGTAAAACGACCATGAGCCGCTTCTGGAAAGACCCCCAAAACATTATCGCCCTTGGGGTTACGCTGATCAGTGTATGTGCCCTGATCGTATCGATCTCCCAGACACGCATCATGATCCGGCAGAGCGAGCTGATGGATATTCAGGCCCGGGCGTCCGTTCGGCCAATTTTAAATTTCGAACGTTACCGGTCTTTCGATCCCGGGACGAATCAACTAATCGATTACCGCCTAGCGGTGACAAACAGTGGGGTGGGTCCGGCGAGTGTTGGGGAAGTGAAGCTGGAATTCGAAGGTCAGGATATTTCGAATTGGTTCCACCTATTCCAGGTCGTGGGGGTGCCGGATTCGATTCCTACCTACGTCAACAACAGCGCGCTCGCACACCGTGTCGTGCAGGTTGGGGAAGAAGTCGTGATACTGGATCTTTCGGACAACGTACCGCTGGCCCGTGCGGTCTACCAAGCGCTTGACAGTATCCGCCTGGTTATCCCCTACGAAAGCATTTACGGCGATCGCTTTGTAGGCCGCCAACGGGAAGCGTACTGGGAGAATCTAGAAGTGGAAGCAGACGAATGAAGGCGAAAGGTTATTGCCTAATTTTCGTTGATCCGAGAGTTGATGGAATCATCGCTTTCCTCCCGCCCGTCGATACGGAACGACAGTCCGAAATCGACGAAGTAATCCGGTATGCCGTCCTGCCCCTGCCAGCCCGCGGATACGTCCAGTAGGAGGTTGTCGCCGATGAGCCGACCGAAGCCGCCGTCAAAGTTGGCGGTAACTTCATCATTGAGCGAGCCGTAAACCTCCAGAAAAGAACTCCAGTTTTCACCGAGGGAGAAGCCGAGTGCGGTGGTGTATCCAGTGCTGCGGGTATTATTACCACTCCAGGCCCGGTTGAGGTTAACGGTGATCCCGGTGGCCGATGTCAGGCTCCAACCGGCACTTACGATGAAATTCGCCCCGGTATGGTCACGCCGAAAGGCTTCGTCCTGCGCGGTAAGCAAGGCACGACCCTGCACGGAGAGGGAGGGGCGCCAACCCGCATTTTGCAGGAAGTTGTAGCGAAGCCCCAACTGCGTATTGCTGATGCCGCGATCCCGGGTAGTCCGACCGTTACCTACCGACTCTACGGACGCACCCGCAATGACTCCACTGACCTCCAGGTGATTCAGCAGACCTACGCGGATGACGGTGGTTTCGGTCAGGTTGGTCCGTTTATCTGTGCCTTCCCCAATCCAGTTGACGTTGAGCCCGGTCTGCAATTGATAAACCTGGCGCCCGACGGTTAGCCCGCCGATGGACTGCCCCGGTCGACCGGTGACAATCGTGGGCCGGTACTGCCCGATCAGCAGGGTAGGGAAGAGTAAGAATAAGAGGAAACCTAGGTTGTGCATAATCAGGGCTTGAAGCTATTTGCCGAATGATGGCAAAGCAATTGGCCGGTCCGGAATGTTTGTGCGGGGGATAGATAAATTAAATAAATATATATGTATGTCTGCCGTGCGTTACTGGTGTTCGACTGTCAGGCCGCCCGCTATTGCCCGTAACAGACTTCGCTGGCCGGTGGCCCTGTCTTTCGGGACCGCCTCCGAACCCGGGCCGGGCCAGCGGGTTATGCCCCCCAAAAGCTACCAGCATGCATCAGCCAGTCATTCTGGTTACCGGCGCCGGGCAGGGCATCGGACGTGCCACCGCCAGGCATCTGGCTACCCAACGCCACCGCGTTGCCCTCCTGGAACGGGACGAGGAAGCCGGCCGCGAGGCGCACGCCGAATGTGAACGGGTAGGGGAAGCCTTATTCATCGCCACGAATCTCACCGGTGCCTTCCTGTGCGCGAAATTTGCTGCCCCGCACCTACGTGACCGGAAGGGGGCCATCGTTAACCTGTCGTCCACGCGCCGGAAGATGTCGGAGCCAAACACGGAGGCCTACTCCGCCTCCAAGGGAGGCATCTACGCCCTCACCCACGCACTGGCCATCAGTCTGGGGCCAGATATACGCGTCAATAGCATCAGCCCCGGCTGGATCGACGTCACCCCCTGGCAGAAAGAGAGCGAACGGAAGCCTGCGGATCTATCCAAGACCGACCACCACCAGCACCCCGCAGGTCGGGTAGGCATCCCACAGGATATCGCCGATATGGTCGAATACCTACTCTCGGACCGCAGCGCTTTCATTACCGGCCAGGACTTCATCATCGACGGCGGCATGACCCGCAAAATGATCTACCAGGAAAACCAATAACAAAAATCGACAACCGACAACTTACCCCACACTCACCGCCGAATCCCCAACCGCTTCATCCGGCTAAACAACGTCTGCGGGTGAACTTTGAGGATCTCCGCTGCGCCGTCCTTCCCACTGACCTTACCG
>JBASAV010000772.1:0-2520 GCA_049650785.1 Lewinella sp.
AGTAACCGTCGGTAGCGACCGTGCGGAAGGAAACGCCGACGCGGGCGACGGTGGTGGGGAACTCTCGGCCGACCAGCTCCGGCAGATCGTGGAAAAGGTGCTGGAAGCACTGGAAAAAAGACAGGAAAGATGAGCCTAGGAAGATTAGTAAAGGTCTGTATCCTCGCCTACGAGGACAAGAGTAAAGAGAAGAAGATCAACATCTTTATTCTGCCCATCAACCCGGAATCGTACAGTCTGAACCTGAAGATCGAGTACGAGAAGAAAAAGGGGCAGGGAAACCAGGGTACTGCCCCAAAGTATACGGGAACGAAACCCAAGGAACTGAAGCTAGACTTCGTGCTCGACGGGACGCAGACCGTGGAGGGGTACCATAAGGACCTCGTCGACAAGACCGTGCCGCAGCAGATCCGCGAATTGCTCTCTACGGTCTACGACATGAACGCCAAGACCCACGTGCCGAACCGGCTCAAGGTCAACTGGGGAGAAGAACTGGTATTCGACTGCGTACTCACCAATCTGGACGTCAACTATACCCTGTTCGACCGCGATGGCACCCCCCTGCGCGCAAAACTCAGTGCCACCTTCCTGGGGCATAAGGAGGAGGAGAAGCGGGTGCGCGAGGAAAATAAGAACAGCCCTGACCTGACGCACGTCTACCTGCTCGGAGCCGAGGAAAGCCTGCCGGGCCGGGCCCAGGAGATCTACGGGAGCGCCAACTACTACCGGCAGGTGGCCGCCGCCAACGACCTGACGAGTTTTCGCAACGTGCCTACGGGGACCGCGCTGGTCTATCCACCCCTTAAAAAATCCACCGATCGTGAATAATGCCCAAACTCTGCCCGATGACTCCGTCGCCGGCGTTGTCACCTTCGACATCCTGACGGAGGGAGCGGCCATACCGACAACCGTCGAAATACTGTCCATTCAGGTCAGCAATGCCGTTAATCGCATTCCCTTTGCCCGCATCAACGTACGCGACGGGGAGACGGAAACGGCCACCTTCCCCGTGAGCGACGGAGATACCTTCCTGCCGGGTAAGGAGATCGAAATCAAGGTCGGCCACGATAGCGATAACGAGAGCCTCTTCAAGGGAAAGATCGTCAAGCAGCGAGTGAAGGTGAGCGACGGGGGAGAAACCTATCTGCAGCTGGAATGCCGGCACGCCGCCTTTGCCATGACCCTCGGCCTGAAAAACCGTTACTTCACCGACGTCACCGACTCCGAAACCTTCTCCACATTGCTGGGGGATTACGGACTGGCGGACGAGATAGTGGATACCAAGGTCTCCCACCGCGAACTGGTACAGCACCACACGACGGACTGGGACTACCTCCTGACGCGGTCCGATGTCAACGGGATGCTGGTGATCGCCAAAGGTGACCGCATCAACGTCAAGCCCCCGGAAATCAGTGGGGTACCGAAGCTACAACTGAGCTACGGCGGTAACCTGTTGGCCTTCGATGCGGAGCTCGACGCCGTACATCAGTGGAATTCGGTGACCGCAAGCGCCTGGAACCCGGCCGGCCAAGCCCTTTTCGAGGCTACGACCGATAGTGTTTCCTTCACGGAACACGGGAACCTGAGCGGTAAAAAACTTTCGGAGGTGGGCGGCCTGGATACCTACGCCCTCCGCCACGCCGGTTTCATGGCTGAGAACGAACTACAGGGCTGGGCGGACGCCGCGCTACTGAAGAGTCGATTAGCAAAGATCCGTGGACGAGCCCGCTTTATCAGCCCGACTATCATCCTGCCCGGAGACGTGGTAGAGTTGCAGGGAGTAGGCGATCGCTTCAATGGCCTGGTCTTCATCACCGGAGTGAATTACGAGGTGATCGATGGCGCGTGTTTCGTCGATGCCCAGTTCGGTCTTTCCCCGAAGTGGTTTACGGAGCAATACGAGGTCGGGGCGCGGGCGGCGGGGGGGGTAACACCACCCGTAACCGGTCTACAGATCGCTACCGTCAAGCAACTGGAAGGAGACCCCGACGGTGAGGACCGTATCCTGGTGACGCTGCCCCTACTGGATGGTGCCGGCGACGGTACCTGGGCCCGGCTGGCCAGCCTGGATGCCGGGGCGGACCGTGGTTGGGTCGTACGCCCCGAAATCGGCGACGAAGTAATCGTAGGCTTTGTAAACGACGATCCTCGCGACGCCGTAGTGCTGGGTCAATTGCACAGCAGCAAAAAGCCGGCACCGATCGCGGCTTCTGATGACAACCACGAGAAAGGGTACACTAGTCGTAGTGGCATGCACCTGACTTTCGACGACGATCAGCAAATCATCACCGTCGACACCCCGGCCGGCAATAAGCTCATCCTGAGCGAAGCCGACACCGCCATCACCCTGGAGGATCAGCATGGCAACAGCATCGTACTGAACGCCGATGGCATCAAGATCAGCAGTATCAAGGACATCGTCATTGAAGCTCCGATGGGCAAGATCGACCTGGCCGCTGCCCAGGACCTCGGGGCGGAGGGGCTCAACGTCAGTATTGCCGCCCAGGCGCAATTCAAGGC
>JBASAV010000773.1:0-3094 GCA_049650785.1 Lewinella sp.
CAGGCCTTCATCGAAACGCGGGAGGGGTAGTCTCAAATCAATAATTACAAATCGCAGTTCAAGAATCGCAGATCAAAAATTTACCTACCACTCCCCCATCCAGTTCCCCAGTCCCCGTTGAAAGATCACGTCTTCCGTACCACAGGTAATTAGATCGAATCCACGCCCCACCAGCCCTTTCATATCTGACGGGCGGATGGTGAAGACCCCGGTAAACAGACCGTTTCGTTTACCTACCGTCACGACCCGATCAAGCACCGCGGAAAGCTCAGGATCGGCAAAATTCGCCCGTTCGGCTAAGCCCAGGCTCACGCTTAGGTCCCACGGTCCGATGAACAGCCCGTCCAGCCCCGGCGTAGCGGCGATGGCCTCCAGCTCCTCGACCGCACCCGCTGTCTCGATCATGACGAAGCATAGCGTTCCGTCGTTCGCATCGGCGAAATAATCCCCGCCGTGGTGCAGATCCGCCCGGAAAGGACCGAAGGAGCGGTTCCCAAGCGGCGGATATTTGGCGGCCCGTACGAAGGCAGCGGCCTCCTCGGCGGAATCCACCATGGGGCAAATGATGCCTTCTACGCCGTAGTCCAGCGCCTTCATGATCAGCTCCGGTCGGTTCCAGGCGAGTCGGGCCAGGGGAAGGGCTCCACCGGCCCGGATGGCCTGTAGCATACCGAGCAGATGAGCATCCTCGATGGAGCCGTGCTGCATATCCAGGGTGATGCTCTCCACGCCCATGACACCCATCCGTTCGGCCAGGGCCGGTACGGGCAGGGTCATGAAAACGTTACGCAGGGGCGTATTCTCCTGCAGCCGGTTCCGTAGTTGCATCATCTAGCGGACTACGGGAATCCGCACCACGCTCGGGTACTCCGCGGAATGGTGAATGACGTTGTGGGCGATCACGCTCTCCGTTTCGTCGTAATTGTTGCCGCCGGTATTCATGTTGCGGTCGAAACGCGGGAAGTTGGAGCTGCTCACCTCGATGCGTAATCGCTGGCCTGCTTTAAAGAGGTTGCTCGTACTCAGGGGCGTCAGATCTACCTGGTACACCTCGCCCGCTTCCATAAATACCTCCCGGTCGTAGCCTTCCCGGTAACGGACGCGCTGGATGGTCTCGTCCAGGTTGTAGGCGGAACCATCTTCCTCGACTACAATCAATTTGAGGGTCAGGTCGGTGTCCTTGACGTCGCTACTCAGGTAGAGCGTGCTTTCCACGGAGCCGGTTACCTCGGTATCTTCGGTGAAGGGTTCGGAGGTATAGACCAGTATATCGTTGCGGGCTTCCATCCGGCGTTGGTCCATGGCACCGCCCTGGATAGCGTCGCCCGTACAGCATACGTTGCCGCCGTAGCTATAGACGGGGTTCATCGGGTCGTAGATGATGGTGTCGGGTTGACTGTCGGTTGTGGGTTGTTCGTTTTCCAGCGCTCCGTCGCCATACATCGTATTGGCTTCGCCCTGGCTGCTGAGGTAGTAGGCGACCATTTCCGTGCTCGGCGGGGGCCAGGCGGATGTCATCTGCCACTCGTTGCTGCCCATGGTGTAATAGGTAACTTGGGAGAGGGTATCAATTATGGCTGATGGTTCCTCCTCCTTCAGCCACTTATCGAAGAAGCCGTAGATGAGCGCGTCGTAGTCGTAGCGGGCGTCGCCGACGCTGCGTTCGCCGACGATGGTGTTCTCTTCGGCGCGGGTGTAGGCACAGTGTAGGGTGGGCGCGATCCAGAGAAACTGGTTTTCGCGGGCTACCTCCGACTCGGCGTTCTCGCGCACGTGGTTAAAGAGCGCCAGGTTCGGGCTGATGGAGACGTCGTACCAGCTGGTGAACCAGAAGGTGGGTACGTCGAAGGGCATGTCGTCGTGGTACAGCCCGCCTTCGTTCCAGGCCGGATCATTGGGCTTGCGGGCGATCATTTCCTCGTAGATACCCCTGGGCCCATCGTTGGCCGAGATGATCTCGCTCACCGGCAGGGTAGACAGCATATCGGTAGAGGAGATCTCCGGGTACTCCGGTGACATGTCGTAGAAACGTTGCAGGCGGAGCAGATCTTCCTGGGTGGCACCTTCCGGTAACCGAGGCGCCATGGGATCGTGCTGGACGTGGTAAAGCCAGCTGGTGAATAGCATCTGCCCGGCACCCCCGCGGTACCAATTACCCTGTTCCTGGAACTCTCCGATACGTCCCACTCCGGCTCCGTAGCCCATGGGGACCATCGCCTTCAGGGCGGGGTGATCGAGACTCGCTACGGCCATTTGCCACTCGGCGGTGGAGCTGCAGCCGTAGAGCCCGACGTTGCCGTTGCTCCAGGGCTGGGTGCTCATCCACTCGATGGCGTCGTAACCGTCGGTGGTGGGTACACCCAGGATGTCCCACTCCCCTTCGCTGTAGTAGCGCCCACGCTCGTTTTGCACTACGTAGGCGTAGCCGCGGCTCACGGCTTCGTAGGCGCGGTCGTAGTTACGTTCCTGCTCTTCCCCGTCTACCCAGCCGTTGAACTGATAGGGGGTGCGCACGAAGATGATGGGGGCCTGCTCCACGTCCTTGGGCCGGTAGACATCGGTGGCGAGGCGTTTGCCGTCGCGCATGGGCACCATGATCTTCTGCTCGATTTCGGCAATGGCGGCCAGCCGCTGGTAGCCTTCAGAACTTTGCGCCGCAGCGCAGGAATAGACGAATACCCCGAGGAGGAGGGCTAATTGGTATCGCATGCTTGTGTTGTTCGGTTAGTGGGGCGGAAGATACGGTTCGGCTGTTTGCTCGCGGGTATGGTATGAGAACTCCGCTCGCGTCGTACAGGGTCAAGATCATCACAACCCGCTGGGAGCCCGAGTGCAAGTCGGGAACCAGGCCCGGGTAATAAGCTCTGCTCGCGGCTATGGTTCGTGAGCTCCGCTCGCGTCATGCGGGGTCTGGAACTATACTGACCCGCTATAAACCCGAGTGCAACTCGGGAACCAGGCCCGGTCCAGGAGCTCCGCTTGCGTCCTTCCGGGTCAAGACCATCATAACCCGCTGAGAGCCCGAGCGCAACTCGGTAACCAGGCCCGTGTCATAAGCTCTGCTCGCGGCTATGGTTCGTGAGCTCCGCTCGCG
>JBASAV010000774.1:0-1602 GCA_049650785.1 Lewinella sp.
GGTATTGCATTACCGGGAATGGATGGTAAAGATAGGGCGGAGAGGTATTGATTGAGGCGATGGCTAGCGTGCCCCCTCGATCCATTCCAAGACCACGGCCAGCGCATCTTCCAGCCGGTGGTCACCATCAATGATGGCCGCGTGCGGTAATAATTCCCGGTACCGATCGAAGTGTTCTTGCCGCTCTTCCAGGTTACTGCTTTCCCTAAGCTGATCATAGGCCCAGGGGAGGTCAGGCGTGCAAAGGAGGGTTAGATCATAGCGGACTTTACGAAAAGCGATTTCCACGGCAGAATCCAGGCTTCCGAACCGCACTTCCGACCATACACGGATAACTTCCGGCCCCGTATCACAGAGAATAAATGCTGCCCCGGTTGCGCAGGCCCGACGCTCGGCGGCAATTTGACGATCGAGAATCTTGGGGAGATCATCGACCGTATAATCACCACCACGCGCGTGTAGGTAGGATCGGGCCTGTTCTTCTACGTACAGGCCGTCAAGCGCCCAGGCCAGACCACGGGCAACCGTAGACTTGCCGGCGGATTCCGGACCGGTAACCAGTATCTTCAATTAGCGCTCCAGTTCGATCTTTTTACGCTTCTTCTCGGCTTTGAGCCGCTCGCTTTGCTCCTTCATATCCTCGCCCATTTGCTGACTGGCAACGAAGCTGGCGGTCATATTGGCGAGCATATCCGATCCCGCCGTAGGGGCGTTGGGAAGCATGATCAGGTTGGAGTTGACGTTCTCGCCCATGCTCTGTAGCGTATCGTAGTGCTGGGTGACTACAATCAGCGCGGAAGCTTCCTGGCTGTTGATGCCTACACTGTTCAGGATGTCTACCGATTCCTCCAATCCTTTAGCAATCTCCCGGCGCTGATCAGCAATACCCTGACCCTGAAGGCGCTTGGATTCGGCTTCGGCACGGGCTTTGGCGACAATGCGGATGCGGTCGGCTTCGCCTTCATACTCCGCGGCGAGTTTCTCCCGCTCGGCGGCATTGATGCGGTTCATGGCAACCTTGACGGTGGCATCGGGATCGATATCGGTAACCAGTGCCCGCACGATATTGTAGCCGTAGCTATTCATGGCGTCCTGGAGCTCCAGCTTGATGGCGTTAGCGATGTCGTCCTTTCTTTCGAAGACGTCGTCGAGTTTCATTTTGGGCACTTCGGCGCGTACTACGTCAAAAATGTAGGAATTGATCTGTTCGTAGGGATTGTCGAGCTTATAGAAAGCATCGTAAACGCTATCCGGACCGACGGCGAACTGGACGCCTACCTTCAATTTAACGAAAACATTGTCTTTGGTCTTCGTCTCCACGTTGACGTCGAGCTGCTGAACCTTCAGGCTGACCTTTCCGGCGACGTTATCGATGAAGGGTAACTTGAAGTGAAAGCCGGACCCCCGGACGGAAGTAAATCGACCCAGGCGCTCGAGAACCGCCGCGTTCTGCTGGCGGACGGTGAAAAAGCTACCGGTAACCACCAACAGGGCAATTACCAGGATAACAATAAGTGCAATGGACATAACCGGGTATTTGTGGAAAGATAACGATCTGAATGCATTGCAGTTGAGAATTGTTACGTTTCCCGGTCAGCGATC
>JBASAV010000775.1:0-3746 GCA_049650785.1 Lewinella sp.
GAGCCGATGTTTGATTTCGCGCAGGATATGTTTGCGCTTAAGGAGCAGTCGCAAGCCTACTGGGGGCTGGGGTTGATGGCCGGTCTAATGGGCACGGCTTACATATCCTTGCTGGTGTGTTTGCTGATTCACGTAGCCATGCGGGGCCTCTGGATTGCGGCCATCGGGTTGCGCTATGTTTCGGGCGACATCGACTACGAGGCCCTGCGCTACCAGCCCATCTACCGGCGGTGGCTTCGCGGATCGGTGGGCGGCTTCGATAACTACATCGAGGGGCTGGAACGGCTGTGCAGCGTGATGTTTTCCATCGCCTTTCTTATCATTTTCTGTTTTCTCAGCATCACGACTTATTCGATCTTCGTGATCCTCCTGCACTCGGCTTACGGGTGGCTTTTCGGGGTGGAGACCATGCAGACCGGCGTATTCACCGGGGCCGGGGTGGTCAGTATCCTCACCTTAGTCCTGGGGGTACTGTACTTCATCGACTTCCTTACGCTGGGCTTCTTCAAGCGGAACCGTTTTACCGCTAAGGTCTACTATCCCCTTTACCGTCTCATGGGTTGGGTAACGCTGGCCGCCCTGTACCGGCCACTTTACCACAACCTGGTGGACGACCGCTTCGGACGCCGACTGGCCCGAATGCTGCCCTTCTTCGTACTGGCGGCACTGTTCCTGGTCTCGCTGAATATTGTTACCCACGGCTACTTTCCCTACTACCTCCGCGACGGTGCCGTGTGGATCGATCATCGGAACTACGATGACGAGGGAGCCGACATCCGCGCACAACGGTACCGAACCACCCTGAACAGTCGGTACGCCAAAAATAATTACGTGGAGGCCTTCGTCTCCTACCGTCCTCAGTACCACGATCCAACCATCGAGCGGAAGTTTCCCGACCTGGATTATGCCCGCTACACCGGCTTCCGATTCGGGGAACCCATGCAGATGGGACAGTTATATAACCGGGACGAAGCCTATAGCTACGACAGCCTGTTGATCGCGGTGAGCAGCATGTTTCGGGTATACGTGGATGACAGCCTGCGGCAGGATATTCCGGCCCGGTTTCACTACAATAGCGAGCGGGAGCAGCCGGGTCTGCTTTACATGGTACCCACCCATGATCTTCCTATCGGTGAGCATTACCTGAATGTGGAAACTCAGTATATCCAGGCCGACACGCTGTACTGGTACATGGGAGCACGTATCTACTTTTACAAGTAGGTAGGAGGTAGGTCGCAAAGTGCACCAGATTCTCTTCATTTAGGCACGGGAGACCGTCTGACCGACTCAATACTAGGGCATACCACAGTTCATGCAGATTAGCCAAATTACCTCCGGTCCTTATTGGGTGAACAATCAGTAAGTATGATGGCGCAAATTGGATTGACTAACCAACTTAAACCGTAGGGCGATGGCTCGACCTTCGATGCAGTTGATGCGAGCGACAAACCTTTGGAATGCAATTTTTAAATCTAATCCCAAAGGACTTTTCCGCTGTTTGCTCGACGGGAATGTAAATCCGGCACCAGATCTTGCTGAGTTTAGAATGCCAGCATCGCCTTTCGCGTCCCCCCATAATGCAGGTTTAAGACTCACGTCGCAAAGTGGGATCGGGATGTCTGCCTAACTGAGAATGGGTACTATCTAGATCGGGCATTAGAGGGTTTTTGAATGTCGCAGCCGCATTCGGTTGCCCAGGCCAGGACGAGTGGAACATGCTTGCAGTTGCCTTCTCCCCGGCGATTTGCCTACTACCTGCGCCCCGCCGCCATGAACACACCGCCGCTTATTACCTTACGCCTAGCGTAACCTAAAAGATATACTCCAATGGACCAGCAACTATATGATTTCGGCATGATCGGCCTCGGCGTCATGGGCCGCAATTTTCTCCTCAACGTGGCCGACGACGGCTACGGCGCGCTAGGCACGGACATCAACCAGGAATCCGTCGACGCGCTGAACGAAGAGGGCAAGGAAATGCGGGTGAAGGGTGTCAGTACCCAGAAGGAATTCGTCAGCCTGCTGAGTAAGCCGCGTAAGATCATGATGCTGGTCCCGGCCGGAAAGATCGTCGATAGTGTGATCGAAGGCCTGTTGCCCATTCTGGACGAGGGCGATATTCTGATCGACGGTGGAAACAGCCATTACGATGACACCGACCGTCGCTACGAATACCTCAAGGAAAAGGGTATCCGCTTCCTCGGGACGGGTGTTTCCGGCGGGGCTAAAGGCGCGCGCCTCGGCCCCAGCATCATGCCCGGCGGCGATCGCAGCGCCTGGGAAGACGCCAGGGAGATTCTGGAAACCGTAGCAGCGAAGGTCAACGGCGAACCCTGCGTGACCTACATCGGGGAGAAGAGTAGTGGCCACTACGTCAAAATGGTCCACAACGGGATCGAGTACGGCCTGATGCAGCTACTGTCCGAGGCGTACGATATCCTGAAGCGGGTCGGCGGAATGGGGAACGACGAGATGTCCGACCTATTCAATAAGTGGAACGACGGTCGCCTGAATAGCTACCTCGTAGAGATCACGGCCAATATCTTGAAGTACCGGGAGGAAGGCAGTGAAACCCACCTGCTGGATGTCATCCTCGATAAAGCGAAGCAGAAAGGAACCGGCAAGTGGACCAGCCAGTCGGCAATGGACGTAGGGGTGCCTATCCCGACGATCGACTCCGCCGTGACCATGCGGGCCATTTCCGCCTTTAAGGAATACCGTCAGGATAATTCTAAGCTTTACAGTGTCGTCCACCCCGACGAAACCCTGCTGAAGGGCGAGGGGCTGGCGGAAGCGGTAGAGAAGTCGCTGTACTTCGGATTTGTCTGTTGCTACGCCCAGGGAATGCACCTGCTAGCCGAAGCCAGCGAGGAAATGGATTACAACCTCGACCTGGAAGGTATCGCGCGTATCTGGCGCGGTGGCTGCATCATCCGGGCGGAGCTTCTGGAGACCATCCGGTCCGCCTATGGAAAGCGGGACGGCCTGAAGAACATGATGGCGACCATCGAATTCCGGGAGGATCTGCACGATTGCCGCGAAGCCGTGGCCGAGGTCGTTCACCAGGCTAATGAGCGGGGGGTACCTTCCATGTGCCTGTCTTCCGCGCTGCAGTACTTCGAAGCCTTCCGTTCGGAGCGCCTACCACTCAACCTGGTGCAGGCCCAGCGAGACTACTTCGGGTCGCACACCTACGAGCGAGTGGATGAGAAAGGGACTTTCCATACGACCTGGGATCCGAAGAAGATCCACAAGGCCGGTGACACGACGGATAGTGGCATCTCCCAGAATCCGAACGAGCCGAAAGTGATGGATCCACCCAGTGGAGCCGAAGGCTAGAAAATAATTCTGTTAGTTTCATGTAGGTACACTAAATTTACACCCTGATTAAACTCTGTGTAGCTACACGGGTTTATTTTGCATCACCTAACTCATTAGGTACTTACCAATCTTATCATTATGAAAAGTATATTCTCCTTACTCCTTCTCGCTTTTGTATTCGTTGCTTGTGGTCCGTCCGGTACGGAGGTCGAGTCTTCGGATGCCGTTTCAGCTGATAACAGCGCACCCGTTACGGCTACCTTCACCGTCGATACTTCCGCCAGTGAAGTAATGTGGGAAGGAACCAAAATGGTTGGCGGCGGTCACGAAGGCGTAATCCCCATCCAGAGCGGCACCCTGACCACGAACGGTGAAGAACTCGTCGGTGGACAATTCACGCTGGACGTCACCCGTCTGGAGAACCG
>JBASAV010000776.1:0-6755 GCA_049650785.1 Lewinella sp.
GTATCGTAGTGACTGCTGACCGCGAAGGCTCGACGGGCGAGCTTGCGGCGGTCTTCCAGTTCCGAAACCCCCTCCTTATCATCAATGATGCCCTGGAGCGTTCCGTAATCTTCCCGGCTGGGTACGATCAGGATGTCGCGGTAGTTCTTGGCGGCCGCCCGAATCAGGGCGATGCCTCCGATATCGATCTTCTCGATGATAAGGTCCTCTTCCTCGGTATTGGCAACGGTCTCTTCGAAGGGGTAGAGATCCACGACCACGAGGTCGATCTCGGGGATTTCAAACTGGGCCAACTGCTTCAGGTGATCCTCTTCGCGGCGGGCCAGAATGCCGCCGTGGACCTTGGGGTGGAGCGTCTTCACGCGTCCGTCGAGGATGGAGGGATAGCCCGTCAGCTCCTCGACCGGAATAACCTCCACGCCGCGGTCGCGGATAAAGGTTTCCGTACCACCCGTACTATAAATCGTCACTCCGAGCTTGGCCAGCCCATCGATGATGGGCCCGAGGCCCTCCTTATGGTAAACGGAGATGAGGGCGGATTTTATCTTACGTGATGTCATAGGCACGTTTTCGTGAATCCCGCACGGGGCGGAATGCCGGTTGGTTTGGGGCCGCAAAGATACAAAGGATTTAACTGGTTCGCGAGCTCCACCCAGTTCGCGAGCTCCGTTCCCGGCCTGTCCGTCACCCTCGTTGACAGACTAGTTCCACTTCATTCCGGTCGGCGGACGACTATAAGCCGACGACCCAGCCCTCGTGGTTGACCACCCGCTTGTGAATTTTGGGATCCTCGCCCCAGGGTCGCTCCAACAGGGTCATGAGGGTGCCCTCCCGTTGGTGCTCCTGCCACCATTTCACGTATGCCCTGACTTGTTCCTGGTCCAGGATCTGCCCCTTCCGACGGGGGACGGTGAGCAGACTAGGGTAGATCTCGGTGTGTACGATTGCTCCCCCCGCGCTTTCATCGGCCGTCGCCCAGTCCATCTCGAACGGCCATATGTGAGACACGTCTCGCAATTGTTCGTGTTCGCGCAGCGCCCGAACCCGGGGGATACCCAGCAGCGCCTGGCTGCCGACACCGCCCGCGTACGCCAGTTTCCAGACGGGCTGGAGGCGCAGGTTCAGGGTCTCCACGTAGCGGCGCTCGTGCAAAAAGCCCTTCCTGGTGGGCAGGGGATAGTCGAAGTCGCGCTTGCTTCCCAGAAAAATACCGCTCTGCCCCACCGGAATCCCCCAGAAGGGCCCACTCGGAGAGGTAATGCGCTCGTTCAGCAGGGCCCCTACCTGGAAGCGATTGTTGGTATTACTGGCATCATCCTCTACCACTTCCGCGAGATACTCCCAGATAGCTCGCCAGGCGGGTTTTTCTTTAAGCCGAAGCGCCTTGGCCGTCCCCTTCGGATAGCCGAACGCAAAGTCCCACCCTACGAGCACACGCTTTTTACGGTACTGCAGCAGTTTCTTCTCGACATACGTATAGCATGCCTGCCGGGTCCGGAAGTAGGTGGTCCGCACGCGTCCGGTGGCCGTGGCCTCCCCTACCCAGATAGCGTCTTTACTCGGCTTGGCGGGGCTTGGTTTGTTCCGGGCGCTCCAGTCTATGGCTAGGAAGTAGTCAAAAGGGGGCATGGAGCTAAGGTAATACCCGACTCCCGGAGTTTAGGTTGATTCACCGCCAGGCACTGCCGCATAGTCAGTAGTACCTAGGAGTATCACCAGACGAAAAGTATCCGTTCAAACTCCACCAGCAAACCCACTAAAGAACTAAAGGCGAACGCAGGGAGCCACTAAAGAACTAAAGGCGACCGCCAGGGAGCCACTAAAAGACTAAAAGCGACCACAGGGAGCCACTAACGAACTACTCCAAATGGCGAAGCCAGCCAACTAAGAGACTAATTCATAAACCCCCTCCCGCTTCTGCTCGATCACGTCCGATTCCAGAAACTCCTCGTACGTCATCAGCGAATCAATCATGCCCTTAGGTCCGACTTCGATGATCCGGTTACAGACGGTTTGGGTAAGCTCGTGGTCATGCGTGCTCATAATGAGATTGCCCTTGAAGTCGCGCAGGGAATTGTTCAGCGCAGTGATGGACTCCAGGTCGAGGTGGTTGGTGGGCTCGTCAAGCAGGAGGAAGTTCGGGTGGTTGAGCATGGCCTTGGACATCATGCACCGTACCTTCTCGCCCCCGCTGAGCACCTTTACCTGCTTGTGCACCTCCTCTCCGCCGAAGAGCATCCGACCGAGGAAGCCGCGGATGAACTGTTCGTCCTTGTTCTGACTGTACTGCCGGAGCCATTCGACCAGGTCCAGCCGTCCGACCTCCTCGGTGAAGAAGTCGTTGTTTTCGTTGGGCAGGTACTGGGGGGTGATGGTCTGTCCCCACTCAATGGTGCCGCTATCGGGCTTTTGGATGCCGGCCAGCACCTCGTAGAAGGCAGTGAGGGCGGAGGCTTCCCGACCCACCAGGGCAATCTTGTCGGGGCTGTTCATCGTGAAGCTCACGTTCTTAAACAGCACGCTGCCGTCGGGGGAGGTCTTGCTGAGGTTGCTAACCTTCAGGATCTGGTCGCCGGGCTCCCGCTCGGGTTGGAAAGCGATGAAGGGGTAGCGACGGCTGGAGGGCTTGATCTCCGTGAAGTCGAGTTTCTCGAGCGCTTTCTTGCGGCTGGTCGCCTGCTTCGATTTGGAGGCGTTGGCGGAGAAGCGTTGGATGAACTCCATCATCTCAGCCTTCTTCTGCTCCATCTTCTTGTTCTTGTTCTGCATCTGCTGGGTAGCCAGCTGGCTTGACTGGTACCAGAAGCTGTAGTTGCCCGTATAGATGCTGGCCTGCTGCCGGTCGATATCGACGATGTGGGTACAGACCATATCGAGGAAGTACCGGTCGTGGCTCACGACGATCACCGTGTTGGGAAAGTCGGCGAGGAAGTCCGCCAGCCAGTGCACGGTGTGTGCGTCCAGGTCGTTCGTCGGCTCGTCCAGCAGCAGGATATCGGGATTACCGAAAAGTGCCTGAGCCAGTAGCACCTTTACTTTCTCAGAGCCGCTGAGCTCTTCCATCAACTTATAATGGAGGTCTTCGGTGATGCCCATGTTGGACAGTAGCTCCGCGGCGTCGGAATCGGCCGTCCAGCCCCCCATTTCGCCGTATTTATTCTCCAGCTCGGCTGCGCGCATACCGTCTTCGTTGCTGGCCTCGGGGTTCATATAGATGGCGTTCTTCTCCTGCTCGATGGCGTAGAGCTCCTCGTATCCCATCTTGACCACGTCGAGGACCACCTTGTCTTCGAAGCCGAAGTGATTCTGGCTCAGCACGGCCATCCGGTTGCCGGGTTCGAGGCTGGAGGACCCGCGGTTGGGGACCAGTTCACCGGACAACACCTTCAAGAAGGTCGACTTTCCGGCGCCGTTGGCCCCAATAATGCCGTAACAGTTGCCACGCACGAAATTCAGGTTCACCTCATTAAAGAGGACCCGTTTGCCGAATTGGACGTTGAGGTCTTGGACGGAAAGCATAAATTGTTGATTTTAAGGGCGCAAAGGTAATTAATTGCTGAGGGACTGAATGGTTGAATTAGTGGCAGAGTAAGACGCGGTTTCCAACCGCGAAGTACATAGCTGTCTCCGACAGCGAAGTAAAATGCTGTCTCCGACAGCGCCAGTACGAAGCAGCCTCAGGCTGCGAACAGGGCGCCGGAGCGCAGGAAAAAGCATCCCCCCAAAATTCACCGATCTTCCGTCCATGAAACCCCGCCTAACCACCACCCTGCTATGCCTGACCCTGGCGGCAACCCACCTCCACGCCCAGACCGACTGCGACTGCCCCTCCGACTTCGCCTGGGTAAAGGAAACCTTCGAAAACAACGACGCCGGCTTCACCTACGCGCTGGAACGGAAGGGGGACGACCTGTACCGCGCACATACCACCGCCATTCAGGCCGCGATCGATACTATCCAGGATCCGGTTGCCTGCACTCAGACCATTTACAGCTGGTTGGAATGGTTCCGGCCGGGGCACATCGCGATCCGGCGATTGACCAATGGCGCGGCGGAAGCAGGAGCGGTGCCGGACCCCGACAGCATACGGGCCACCTACGCCGATGCCCCCCGTATTGACGGCAATATCGATGATTTCATCGCTTCCATCGACCCCGACGACGACCTCGAAGGTGTGTGGCGTAGCGGTAGCTACCGAATTGCCACCAAACGGGTGGGCGACCGCTACCTGGGGGCCGTCGTCTCCGCCGACAGCATCTACTGGATGCCCGGACAAATCAAGCTGGCGTTTACGCCGGGGGAGAGCCTGTCCTGGTATATGCAGGATCACAGTCCGCAGGAAGTCGGCCGCCCCGCACTCCTCGGCCGCGATCACCTGCTGGCCGATTGGGTACGGCTGGACCGGGTGGATACCAGAAATGTTGATGCGCCGAAAGAACCCCTTTACCTGCGCGCCGCCGCCACCGATACCCCCTTCGTGGAGCGTCTGGATGAGGAAACGCTCTACTTCCGCATTCCTTCCTTTCATCAGCAACAGAAGCGGTTGATCGATAGCACGATCCTGGCGCATTACGAAGAACTCCATGCGACGCCTAACCTGATCCTGGATATTCATGCGGGTACCGGGGGTAGTGATGATGCCTATTCTCAGCTACTGCCCTTGCTGTATACGAACCCTATCCGCACCCAGGGTGTCGCCTACTACGCCACCGAACGGAATAATCAACGGATGATGGACTTCGCGGATGACAAGGAAGATTGGGGCTTCGACGATGAATTTAAAGCCTGGGCCCGCGAGTCGTACGATACCTTGCAAAACCACCTCGGTGAGTTCGTCAATCTCCAGGACGATACCTACTCGGTGGAAACCTTCGACACCGTCTACCCCTACCCTGCCCGCGTAGCCATCCTGATCGACGGTGGAAACGGTAGTACGGACGAGCAGTTTCTGCTGGCGGCCAGGCAGAGCCAGAAGGTGAAGCTCTTCGGGCAGTCGACCTTCGGGGTGCTCGACATTTCAAATATGTACTATGTCCCCTCGCCCTGCGGGGAATTCGAGTTGGGCTATTCGCTGACCCGGAGCTTCCGCATTCCGCACCTGGCCATTGACGGGGTAGGCATTCAGCCGGACTACTTCATCGGGGACGAGGTGCCGCCGTGGGAGTGGGTGGACTTTGTGCGGAAGACGTGGGGACAGTAAAACGCTGTCTCCGACAGCGAAGTACGACCCAGCTTCCGGCTGCGCTGCTCGGACAATTCGAGCGGTTCAGCTCGCTTCGCTCGTTTTTTGAACCGCGGATTACGCGGACTTATACCGCCGCCAACCGATCTACCCCGGGCATAACTATTCCAATCTTCATTTACCTTTTAACCTGTGAACACATCAAAAACCCGCGGTTGCATTAGCCGAAGAGGGTTGGCAGCCATGCTTGTCATTACTGTGTGGGGTTCCGCTGTCTCGCAGCATGCGCTTACCGGTGAAGTATCGGATTGCACAACGGGCGAAGGCATACCCTACGCAACAGTTTATCATCCATCATCCGGTAGGGGGACCACGCCCGATTCGACGGGGGAGTTTGTATTGAGTGTGGAAGATTCCTGGTCGGCAGGTGACAGCCTCCTCGTATCGTCGGTTGGCTATGCCGCAGGAGCTTTTGCTTACGATGAAAGAGATGCGGAGCGCCTGGAAGTCTGCCTCACGGCGCAGCAGATCAATTTACCCGGCGTCACCAACACCGCCAAGCGCTTCGGTAAGGCCCGCACCTACGGCAACCGTTCGGAATCCCGGCAGATCGTAACGGGATGGTCGGTAACGCCCCGAAACGGGGCGGAGCGGGGCTCGCGCATCCGGCTGCGGGGCAAGGAAGTTCATATGCTTAAGACCATCCGCTTACATATCGCATCGTCCACCTACGACAGCTTGCGGTTGCGTTTCAACCTCTATCCGGGACCGGTTCCCACGCCGAGCGCCCGACCGGCGTATAGCTGGCTGGTCGATACCGAGCAGTTATCGGGCTGGATGAACGTCGACGTGCTGGCCGAGGAAATTTTATTGGTGGGAGACATATTCCTTGCCGTCGAGGTGGTAGAGGCTTGGTCTGACCGGACGGGTAATCAGTTGTTTCTATCGGCAGGACTGTTTACGGATGGGCTGTTTCATCGCGATCGCCATTTTGGGGAGTGGCGGCGGGCTGAATTGGGGCTTGCCATAAACGTGCTCACCCTCCGCGACTGACGCTGTATGCGACCCGTCTCAAACCCCTTATATCTGGCTCGAACTAAAATAAAGGGCCCAGAAGTTTTTATAATTGTCAAATAGACATATATTTATTACAGAGATAAATTTGACTCCTGCCGTAATCACCGTCACGAAATTTGGCGGATGCAACGGCAAGCTATTCTTTGTTCGCCTTACTAGCTTTCCGCGTTTATGACTCGATTCCTATGCATAGATAGTTTTCGGGTGTGGCGCATGGCGTATCAGCCAGGTGTTTGCATCTACTTATTTGTGTCTAGCTAACTAGCGATCAGCCGATTTTTGGAATCGGATTTTCACGGGCCGTATTCCCCAGTCTTCCCAATAACCCCTTTAACAATTCTTCAAACCAGTTTATAGTCAGACCACGGCCCCGCGCCGTGCCTGACTTCTTATGCCCGGCGGTGAAGTCTCCGCAGCCCCTTAAACGATCTGACGTCCAGTCGTCACCACCTAAAGTACCCTATCCGTACGCCGATCCAATTGGGTTGAGCCGTAC
>JBASAV010000777.1:0-2399 GCA_049650785.1 Lewinella sp.
GAATAAGATGGAAAAGGATCAATAGATTGTTTGGGCTTTCTATCGTAAGCATGGAGAAGGTGTGGTATTGGCTTAACGGGCCAAACAATGTGTTATTAAAGAATACATGTCGTTGGCACAGGCCTGAAATTGTTGCGCCGGGACACGGAGTTATTGTGCGACTAACCCAGCACGTTAACACGGCAATTTGTACACGTGGGTGGGGTTAAAAATGGAGCCGCGGGTCGCACCGTCGAGATCGTGGCTAATCACATTCTTACACTTTCCCCACCTGATTATGTTTCAGCAACCTTTTTCCTTCGAGGGGCGCATCCGGCGCCTGGAATACGGCCTAACCTATCTCGGTTCGATAGTCGTTCAACTACTGCTCACCGTTATTGCGGAAATGACGAATGAAACGATTGCCCCGTTGATTATTCTCGGTCCTCTAGTTGGACTTACCTACGTAGGGCTTGCCCAGGGGGCGAAGCGCTGCCACGATCGCGGAAACAGCGGTTGGTATCAGCTCATTCCTCTGTACCCCCTGTGGATGTTGTTTGCGGAGGGAGAACCCGGCCCCAATAAATACGGCCCCAACCCAAAGGGTAAACAGTTAGCAACGGACGAGACTATCCTCGACTCCGGCGAGTACGTTTAAGGGTCCCGGACCTCCGGAATAAAGATAGTAGGTGTTGTAACGGAATTTGGTCGGTCACCATAAAGGTGGACAACACAATAACCATGGACCGGAGGATTTACACTTTTTTACTCTGCCTGCTCTGCGGTACGGCATTCACCAACAACATCGAGGTGACCAATGTATCGCTCACCGATCAGAATACCGGCAACGGAACCACCCAGATTCAGTTCGACCTGGGCTGGGAAAACGGCTGGCGCATCAGCGTAGGCCCGGCCAACTACGATGCGGCGTGGATCTTCGCCAAGTTTCGGGTGAATAATGGCGACTGGCAGCACTGTACCCTCAACCCTGGCGGGACCAGTGCCCCCGGCGGGGTCACGATTTCGGTGGCGGACAACGTGGGTGCCTTCATCTACCGCTCTACCGACGGCAGCGGCGACGTAGACAGGCAGGACCTGCAACTACAGTGGAGCTACGACGACGATGGCGTGAGCGCCGTGGACATTGTGGACGTGCAGGTCTTCGCGGTGGAAATGGTATACGTACCGGAGAGCGCCTTCTACCTGGGGACAGTGGCAAGCGACCCATTCACGGCTGACAATGAGTTTCGGGAGGGTTCTTCCTACGATCCTTACCGTGTCACGGGCGAGAGTGCCATCACCGTGGGGGAGAATGCCGGCAACCTGAATTACGGGACGCCCTTCAGCAGGTCAGCAATTGGTGACCGCCTAGGCCCGATACCCGCCGCATTCCCGAAGGGCTTCGCGGCCTTCTACAGTATGAAGTACGAGATGTCTCAGGACCAGTGGATCGCCTTTTTCAATACCCTCTCGTCCACCGCGAAGGGCACGAATGACATCACCGACGAGAATGGGAAGAACAGTGATGTCCTCAACCGGCGGAATGCCGTCAGTTGGTCCGGCACGGGAAATGCCACCACTAGCCTTCCCGCGGTAGCCCTAACTTTCACAAGCAATTCGCGCATGCTGGCCTACCTCGACTGGGCCGGTCTGCGACCGATGACGGAACTCGAATACGAAAAGGCCTGCCGCGGCCCCCGGACCCCGATAGCCGGCGAATTTGCCTGGGGTACCGCCAATCTTACCACCGAAGCCTATACACTGGCCAACGAGGGTACGTCCGGCGAAGGAATCAGTAACCCCGGAGAAGGCACGGGCAACGCTGCCTACTTTAGCACGATGAGCACATTCGGCCCGCTCCGAGTGGGCAGCATAGCCGCCAGCACCCCCAACCAAAGCCGGGAGGAGACCGGCGGTAGCTATTACGGCATCATGGAATTGAGCGGGAACGTTTACGAGCGGGCCATCACGGTAGGTACGCCCACCGGACGAGACTTCACGGGTGTCCACGGTGACGGTACGCTCGACGGGGCGGGACGCCACAATGTAACGGCTTGGCCCGCCGGCGATAACGGTATCGGATACCGCGGTGCTTCTTACGATACTTCACCTCCGCTCCTCCGCGTTGCCGACCGCTCCGACGCCGCTACCGAACTTACCGGTTCCAACTCCCGCCTTGGGTTCCGTGGCGTACGCAGCGCCAACTAGCCCGGGCCATGCGATACCTCTTTATCCTTTCCTCGCTTATCGCCGCCGGACCCATCTGTGCCCAATACGCCGGCGGGCCGGACGACGGCCACGACCGAAGCCAGACCATCCAGTCGGACCTGACGGGCGTCCCCGGCGGCATCCGTCCGCTCTACGGCGGCGGGCCAGACGACGGCCATGACCACCGCACCCTGAACGTCGTACTACTCGAC
>JBASAV010000778.1:0-6447 GCA_049650785.1 Lewinella sp.
ACGTTACCCAGCGGTCCGTGGAAATTACCATACTCGAACCCAGCGGTGCGGTCGTACGCATTGAGAATATGACGAAGATCCCCGACACCGATCGCGGATTCCCGGCGGAAGATTTCTTCACCTTCCACCGGAACAACGTTCCGATCAACAGCGTCGGTGAAACGATACTGATGCACGATCAGAATGTGGTCCGCATCCACAATGACGGAACGAACCCGCTGATCATATCGGATATCGCCACTACCGACCCGGCTGACTTCACCGTTACCGGCGTATCGATTCGTTCCGGCGGACTGTCGGTAGCCCCGGGTAATTTTGTGGACGCCACCGTAACCTTCGTTACGAGCGGGGGCAGCGGAAAACGACTCATCACGGAATACCTGGTGCTGGCCAGCAACGCGGACAACGCGTCCGAAGCGATTGCTACCTTCCGCGGCGCCTATATGACGCGCCCCGAAGGCGGCAACGAAATCACGGCCCAGCAGGTCTTCGATGCCTTCGGTTTCACTACCGAGATGGGACGGGATGCCAACAATAATGTCATTGTACGACCCAGTTCCGACTACCCAACTGACGAGCAGGTGGATTCCGGTGCGGAAGGAGATATGATCCTGTCGAATTACTTCGAGCAGGCCGACCCCACGCAACCGCTCCAGATGCTGCAGATGTCCGCCCTACACGGCCCCAGTGGCGTAGGCGTATCGCTACGGAGTGCGAATGACGAAATCCTGAATAGTATGCGCTACGGCCACGGCGATCTGTACCACCAGACCCTGCTGCCGAAAGCGAACAACACGACGGACGTTATCGCCGGCGATCGCACGGACCTTATGAGTGAACCATTCCGCATCACCATCGCCGGGTACAATACCCTTGGGGCCGGTAGCGATCCTAATAAGATTCTGGGTATCCGCGTCTACCGCGCTATCGACCGCGACGGCAACGTCATTCCGAACGAGTACATCGTGAATCAGGATTACATCGGATCGGGTTGCGGTCAGGGTTCGGCCAACTGCGACTGGAACGACAATACCGCCTACCTCATCAACGCCCGGCCAGTCGGCAAACCGACGGCTACCTCGATCGACGACCTGACCGTACAGGTTGACGAGCCGGTCAGCTACGCGGTCGCGCAGGCATTTGATAAAGGCTATCCTGGCAACCGCTTGGTCTACTCGGCCGGCTTGGTCGGAGGTGGAGTGCTTCCCGCGTGGATTAGTCTCGATGAAAGCACCGGCACCTTCAGCATGACGGCGCCCGCAGAAACCTTCGGACAGACGTTCGAAGTGGAAGTGGTCGCCACGGATTACAACTTACTGACCGCAGTGACAGCTTTCGTCCTGACGGTAGAGAACGATGCGATAACCTGTGAGGTAGAAGCTAATGTTGACGGCGAGGCCAAAACGCTGGATTGCGAGTCGGGCGGTGTTCAACTCAGTGGATCGACCACCTCGGGCACCTACCAATGGACGGGCCCGGAGAACTTTACCTCCTCCGAACAGAATCCGGTGGTGACCGTAGCGGGAACCTATACGCTGGCTACCGCAGCCGCCGATCAGACTACCTGCCCCCGCACCAGCACCGTTGAGGTTCTGCCGGCTACCGGATGTGGCGGAGAGCCGGCCATAGCTATCCGGATAAACGCCGGCGGTCCTACGGTAACCTACGACGACCACGAATTCGTTGAAGACGAATACTTCAGTGGCGGCAAAACATACGTCAATGCAGCTGCACTGGTTGACCCGCTCTATCAGAGTGAACGGAGCGCCGAAAGCCCCGTGGCCTTTAGCTACGACGTACCCGTACCCAATGGGATATACACCGTAAAGCTGCACTTCGCCGAAATTTACTTCGGTGCTACCGCGGGCGGAGCCAGCGGGGCTGGCCGAAGATTGTTCGACGTCACTTTGGAAGGTGACTTGAAGCTGGATAACTACGACATCTTCGCGGATGTTGGCGCGGAAACGCCGACGGTGAAGTCATACGTAGTTACGGTGAGCGATGGCGTAATTAACCTTACTCTAGATGCGAGCCCGGAAGTGGGTGGGATCAATCAACCAAAGCTTTCCGCATTGGAGATCATTTCGGAAGGTGAAGTTGCTCCGAATGCCGACCCGGTGGCCGTTGCTTCTGCCAGTCCGCTGCAGGGAGTGGCACCGCTCACCGTTACCCTGGATGGTAGCGCTTCCACGGATTCCGACGGTAGGGTTGTCAGCTACGACTGGGCGTGGGAAGGCGGTACGGCTTCCGGTGAAATTACCGAAGCCATTTTCTCCGCTGGCACCTACGAAGTAAGCCTGACCGTGACCGACAATCTCGGTGCCACCAACACGGCGGCCTTGTCCATCGAAGCTCTTCCGGATACGGACGGCGACGGCATTCCGGATAGCGAGGACAACTGTCCGACCATACCCTCGACCGACCAAGCGGATACCGATGGTGACGGAACCGGAGATGCCTGTGATCTGGATGACGACAACGACGGCGTACCGGATGCAGACGATTGTGATCCGAAGGACGCCAATGTGCTAGGGAAGTCGACCTTTTACGCCGACAATGACGGCGACGGGTATGGTAATCCGGAGCAGCCCGTACTGGCCTGCTCGCTCGTTACCGGCCTTTCCGACAACGCGCTTGACTGCGACGACACCAAAGCTTCCGTTTACCCTGGAGCACCGGAAGTCTGCGATGGTCTAGACAATGATTGCGACGGGGATATAGACGAAGGTTTGGCTTGCGAGCCCTCACCAAACGTAGCCCCTACGGCGGTGGCAACGGCAACCCCCACATCGGGGACGGCCCCCCTGCTCGTACAATTCGATGCAAGTAGTTCCGACGATAGTGACGGACAGATCACCGCATACGAATGGACTTGGGCAACGGAAACGTTGAACGGTATAGCACCGAGTTTCACCTTCACCGAAGGCGCCTACGAGGTTACACTCACGGTGACGGACAATGATGGGGCTCAGGATAGCCAGGTCGTGACCGTCGTCGCCTCCAAGCCGGCACCCACCGATCTCGTTTCTTCCGCCGATCTCGAAGCAGAATGTGCTGTGGTAGGATCGAGATGGACCCTGGTTTCCGACAGTGGAGCCAGTGCCGGACAGTACGCGGTAGTCACTCGGGGTAATTCAACCGGTGCGCCTCCCGCTGACCTATCGGAAAATCAGATTCGCTTCACTACCCCACCCATGGTAGCCGGTGACTACAATCTTTTTGCTCGGATACGCGCCGCATCCAATACCGACGATTCGTACTGGGTACGGGTAAACGGAGGCGGATGGTACGAATGGAAACGGGGCATCCGGGAGGGAGCCGGATTCAACTGGAACCGGAAGCCGGATGGCATGGTCACGCTGCTTGAAGGAATTAATACGGTCGACTTCGCCTACCGCGAAGACGGTGCGCAACTGGATAAAATCAATCTGAGTCAGCAAGCGGGTTCGCCCGCTGGCTTTGGTAATCCAGCCACCAACTGCGGTGACGAACCGGCCAACCAGCTGCCCATTGCCGTTGCGTCGGCCAGCCCACGCAGTGGTACGGCTCCCCTTCTGGTATCCTTCGACGGTTCGTCCTCGGACGACCCCGATGGGTCCATCGTAGCCCACTCCTGGTCCTGGGGGTCCGGTAGCGTAACTGGAGCGACACCCTCCTATACCTTCGGGGAGGGAGAGTACACCGTTACCCTAACGGTGGCCGACGACGACGGAGCGCAGGCACAGGATGTAGTTCGTATATCCGTTTCTTCCGAGCCTATCGATTCCCCTCCAACGGCCGTCGCGCAGGCGTCGCCAACCACGGGCCCCGCTCCGCTTATGGTTCAATTCAACGGTGGCGGATCGTCTGACACGGACGGGAACATCATCAGCTACGACTGGGCCTGGCCTGGAAATAGCGTGTCCGGAAAGAATGCGGGCTTTACCTTCTCCGAAGGTACCTACGCGGTTACCCTGACGGTTACCGATGATCTGGGCCTTACCGATACGGATGTAGTAACCATCACGGCCGGACCATCTTCTCCACCAACGGCCGTGACGGCAGCCACCCTGGAAGCCGAATGTGCCGCCGTAGGCAGCAAGTGGACCATCGTGAACGATGTGAATGCCAGTGGCGACCGCTACGCGGTCGTACTCAACGGCAACTCGGGTAGTTCAGCACCCGCGGATACGCCCGCGAACTACATACGCTTTACCACGCCGGCCATGGTGGCGGGTAGTTACAGCGTATTCGCCAGGATCGATGCCCCCACGAACGAAGACGATTCGTACTGGCTACGCATCAATGGAGGTTCGTGGTACCGCTGGTACCGTAACATCCAGCGTGGCGTAGGTTTCGCCTGGAACCTCAAGCCGAACGGTACGGTTGCCCTGTCGGCCGGTATCAATACCCTTGACATTGCCTACCGGGAAGACGGCGCCCGCCTGGACAAAATCCATCTGGACCAAGATCCCACTAACCCCGTTGGTCTTGGAGAGGTCGCCACTAACTGCGGGAACGATCCCGGCGAACCCGATCAGGATAACGATGGTGTCGCCGACGCTGATGACAACTGCCCCACCGTGTACAACCCGACGCAGGAGCGGACCACCTACTATGCCGACTTCGACGGCGATGGCCTGGGTGATCCCAATAATATGATCGCTGCCTGTGAGGCACCGGCCAACTATGTGAGCGTTGCTGGTGACAACTGTATTAGCGTAGCTAACCCCCTGCAGCTGGACTCCGATGGAGACGGATTTGGTGATGCGTGCGACCCCGACGATGACAACGATGGGGTACCCGATGGAAATGATTGTGCCCCGCTCGATCCCTCCGTACAAACGGCCGTACTCTACTACCGGGACGTCGATGGAGACGGTATCGGCGTAGCCGGCGACAGCAAACTAGCCTGTGCCCAGCCCGCCGGATACGTCCGCATTGCCGGTGACAACTGTCCGAACACCTTCAATCCCGGACAGGAAGACTCCGACAACGACAACGTTGGTGACGCCTGTGACAGACCGGTATCGACACGGACCGAGTTCTGGCTGGAAGCCGAATGTGCGATCGTAGGAAGCCAGTGGGTTAAAGGTCAAAATGCTCTTGCTTCTCAGGGCACGTTTGTCTTCGCTCCGAACAGCAGATCCATGACCATTGCTCCGCCTGATCAACCCGCTAACCAACTCCGGTTCGTAGTTGAAAATGCCGCAGCGGGCACCTACTACCTGTTCGGCAGGATCTTGGCTGCTGATAGCGATAGCGACAGTTTTTGGGTCCGCGTCAACGACGGGAACTGGATCAAGTGGTCGCGTGGTATCAGCAAGGGGCAGGAGTTTCTCTGGAACAAGATGCCCGGCTCTGTGCAAGTTACTTCGGGGACCAACGTCATTGAAGTAGCTTACCGCGAAGGCAATGCCAAACTGGATAAGCTACACCTCGATAAGGTCAATCAGGTACCGACCAACTTTGGCCAGGCGGCTGATAATTGCGGCTCGACCGAAGCACAGCCACCGGTTGCCATCATTGAAAATGGTAACGTGTCGGGTGCTGCGCCCTTCGAAATCAGCCTGGATGGAAGCGGTTCCTACGATCCTGACGGAAACATTCAAAGCTACCTGTGGAGTTGGAGCGGCGGCACGGGGAACAAGGCAGTATTTACCACGACCTTCCCAGCCGGTGTCCATACAGTCACGCTCCGCGTCACCGACAACGAGGGTTACCAGGACGAAACGTCGATCCAGGTAACGGCAAACCAGGCCGATTCCGATACGGACGGCGACGGCGTTCCGGATGCAACGGATAACTGCCCCACGGTTGCCAATGGCGACCAGACGCTGCCCATTTACTACGCCGACTACGACCGAGATGGTCTAGGCGATGTAGGAGATTGGGTGCGGGCTTGTCTCCCACCTGCCAACTACGTTGCCAACGCGGACGATAAATGCCCCGGCGTTTACGATCCAACCAATCTGGATACCGACAATGACGGCGTTGGCGATGCCTGCCAGGAAACACCGAACCCTTCCACTACCATCTCCCTGGAGGCGGAGTGCGCGAGCTTTGGATCCCGGTGGACCCCTACGGTTGAATCGATGGCCTCGGGTCAGCGATACATAGATGCCTCCGGACCGTCCAGCACCTCCGCGCCGATCACCAACGATCCCAGCCAGGAAGTGACGTTCAACTTCTCGGTGACGGAGTCAGCGGAATACTTCGTGTCCATGCGCATCAATGCGCTGGATCCGGGCAGCAATTCCTTCTGGGTTCGTGTCGACGATGGCTCCTGGATGAAGTTCTGGAAAACAGCCGCCGGCGATCAGCTACTGACAAGTGGCTTCGAGTGGTTTGCCCTGACGAATGATGCCAAGGCTATTAGTTTCTTCCTGAGCCCCGGCGCGCACGTCATTACCGTAGCCAACCGCGAATCCGGGACACAACTGGACAAAGTCGTTATCAGCACGGAGG
>JBASAV010000779.1:0-1731 GCA_049650785.1 Lewinella sp.
GCGTGGTTCGTGAGCTCTGCTCGCGTGGTTCGTGAGCTCTGCTCGCGTGGTTCGTGAGCTCTGCTCGCGTGGTTCGTGAGCTCTGCTCGCGTTCTTTCCGGGTCATGATTATCACCACTCGCTATCAACCCGAGTGCAACTCGGGAATCAACCACGGCGGACGAAACTGGTGCCTACTTGATCAACACATTCTCAATCACCACATCCTCTGCGGGCCGGTCATACGCGCCGGTCTGGACCTCGGCAATTCTTTCGACGACGTCCATCCCACTCACTACTTCACCAAAGACGGTGTAGTCCTGGTCGAGATCGGGACGGCCGCCGATGCCTTTATAGGCTTCTCGCTGGGCCTCATTGTACTGGATGTTTTTCCGGCGCTCGATATTATCGAGGCTACCGTCGGTCTGGAGTTCGCCGGTGACGATGTAAAACTGGGACCCGCTGCTGCGGCGCTCCGGGTTGATGTTGTCGGGGGTGCGGGCGGCTGCCACGGCGCCATGAAGGTGAGGCGCACCGATCTCGGCGTCGATCTCGTAGCCGGGTCCACCCATGCCGAGTGGTTTATCGGCGGGAGCACCCTTGCTCTCCGGATCGCCGGCCTGTACCATGAAGCCGGGGATTACGCGGTGGAAGAGGGTACCGTCGTAAAAATCCTCCTCGGCGAGCTTGATGAAGTTTTCGGCGTGGCCGGACGTTTCGGGGTAGAGGAGAATTTCTACTTCCCCCATGCTGGTCTGGAGGACGGCGCGGGTGCCGTCGTCATTACAGGCGAACAGGCTAAGGAAAAAGAAGAGAAGGAGGAAGCGCATAATGGGGATCGAGGTGATGAGATGGACACGCCACGAAGGGTAAGTCTACTGGTCAATGCAAAAATAGCAGGGAATGTAGTTACCTACCCAATAAAGCCTTCCGAAGTCTCCAAATCCTGGAAATATCCAATGATCTTTTCCTTGAGCAGATTCTCCTGCCCCTGTAAATCCGTGGGCGGAATCTTGCTGGTCAGTTCGTAGTGCGGCCAGCCTTCATCGTCCCGCCCCACAAAGCGGTAGTGACCGTCCTCGGCCATGAGGCGGCAGACGGCTACGTGCATCAGGTCCCGTTTTTCTTCTTTCGTGAAGTCCGCCTGCCAGGTACCGTACTCCTGGACGCCGATCAGGAACAACATGGCGTTGAGATCCGGGAGGCTGTCCCGACGGAAGCGCTCCTTGATGAGGTGGCGGATGCGCTGGTAGGCGAAGTCTTGTTCCCAGTTGGTGGGCATACTTACCGATTGTGATGAACGTTTCGCAGGGAAACGATCCCTTATTACCTTCGCGGGTAAACGACGCAGGGGTAGCCAACGGTTGACCCCGCCTTTTTAAACTCTCACCTATTATGCCCTTTATCGACACCCCCATCGCCGGTCTGCAAATTTTCGAACCCCGCCTTTTCGGTGATGAACGGGGCTACTTTATGGAAACCTACAACGAGCAAACCTTTGCGGAGGCCGGCATCGATGCCCAATTCGTTCAGGACAACCAGGCCGCCAGTACCCGGGGCGTGCTCCGGGGTATGCACCTGCAGGAGGGCGCCGCCGCGCAGGCAAAACTAGTCCGGGTAATTTCGGGAGAGGTATTTGACGTTGCCGTTGATCTACGACCAGATTCTCCCACTTACCATCAGTGGTACGGAGTAATGCTCAGCGGCGAGAATCACCGGCAACTGTTCGTGCCCCGCGGTTTTATCCACGGC